>CAOOJO010000006.1 GCA_948496895.1 uncultured Acetatifactor sp.
CAGATAAAGGTGCCTTATTTGAAGGACTCGACATATGGAAAGAAGAGAAGTACCGTATGCTGCAGGGAACATACCCAGTACTCATGCTGAGCTTTGCGGATATCAAGGAGACATCGTTTGCGCAGGCAAGGAAAGCGATATGCCGTGTGATCAAGGCGCTTTATGACAGATTCAGCTTCCTGCTGGAGGATGGCTTGCTGAGCGAAAGCGAGAAGAGGGATTTCAGGGAGATATCTGCAGATATGGAGGATAGCGCGGTGTCTTTCTCACTGAAGATGCTGTCCTGCTATCTGTCCCGTTACTATGAGAAAAAGGTGATCATCCTGTTAGATGAATATGATACTCCCATGCAGGAGGCTTACGTGAATGGCTTCTGGAAAGAGATGGTTGCCTTTACCAGAAGCCTGTTCAATGCCACCTTTAAAACGAATCCATATATGGAACGAGCCATCATGACAGGGATTACCAGGGTAAGCAGAGAGTCCATGTTTTCGGATCTGAACAACTTAAAGGTGGTAACGGTGACCTCGGAGGAATATGGGGACTGCTTTGGCTTCACGGAAGAGGAAGTGTTTGCCTCCATGGATGAATTCGGGCTGGAAGAAAAAGAAAAAGTACGTGCGTGGTACGATGGCTTTACATTTGGAGGTGCACGGAACATATACAATCCCTGGTCTATCATCAATTACCTGGACAGACGGCAATTCGAGCCTTACTGGGCGAACACCAGCTCCAACAGCATGGTAGGAAAGCTGATTCAAGAGGGCATACCGGATTTAAAAATCATCATGGAAGATTTGCTGCAGGGAAAATCTTTCCATACGACAATCGATGAACAGATTATATTCAACCAGCTTGACCATAACATAAAGGCAATCTGGAGCCTGCTGCTGGCCAGCGGCTACCTGAAAGTGGAGCATGTTGCGTATGATGAACGCGGGAAAGCGGATTATGAGCTAAGGCTGACAAACTGGGAAGTGAGGATGATGTTCGAGCGTATGATTGACGGATGGCTTGCTGAATACACCCCGGACTATAATGCCTTTGTCAAGGCCTTGCTGCTGGGCGACAAGAAGGCGATGAACATCTATATGAACAGGACAGCCCTTGCCACTTTCAGCTGCTTCGACTCGGGAAACAGGCCTTCGGAGGCTTCGGAGCCTGAGCGGTTCTACCATGGCTTTGTTCTGGGGCTGATGGTTGACCTGGCAGACAAATACAGCATCACATCCAACAGAGAGAGCGGATTCGGGCGGTATGATGTCATGCTGGAGCCAAGAAACAAGGCTGATGATGCTTTCGTAAATAATCGCAATAGAGATGCGATTATTATGGAGTTCAAGGTGCGTGACCCGGAGGAGGAGCACAGCCTGGAGGACACCGTGGCTGCAGCCTTGAAGCAGATTGAGGAAAAGCGTTACGCCTATACGTTGGAAGAGAAAGGATTCCCGATAGACAAAATCCGGAAGTATGGCTTTGCTTTTGAAGGGAAGAAGGTGTTGATCGGCTAAGCCAGGGAGGTCTGCGGTATAGCATGGAGTCTCATGCATGTCGTGAAGAATAAAACGAAGCAGGCTATAAGGGAAACAGCTCCGGCATGGTACCAGAGCTGTCAAGGCCATCCCCCCGGAGTCGATCAGAAAGGGCTCTGTACGCTAAAGCCTCTTATAAAAGATAACCTCGTCGTACACCTTTCCATCGCTCCAGGGTTCTTTCACTCCACCTGGTCAAAATATGTCCTGGATACATATTGCACCACCACCTGTTCTAAGTATACCATGCAGAACAGAAAAAACTTTTCCAAAATGGCAGGGCGGCTCATTCTTTTCCGCCACACATCCGAACCACCCTGTCAGCAAAAGCCGCCTCTTCCTCACGGTGAGTTGTGTAGATAACGGTAGCCCTGCTGCTCCTTATATAGCGCATTAACTTCTCGGCGTGCTCTCTGTCTAAGGACGCTGTAGGCTCGTCAAGGAGAATGATTTTCGCATCGCCGTTGGAAAAGGCTCTGGCGGCATTCACCCTCTGCTGCTCCCCTCCTGAAAGCTCGGATATGGAAGAGATTTCTCGGCCTGAAAAATCAGAGACCCCAGTGGCATTCCTTATACTCTCCAGGCTTGTCTCACGAAAGCTGCCCATCAGAATATTATCGTCGATGGAGGCTTCATAAAGCTGAGAAGCGGCGGGCATATATGCGAAAATACCGCTTTCCCTCAAACATGCAGCATCATTTGCCGGGGATTTGCCAAATAGCGTTATGCTGCCGGATGTGGGGACATACATCCCCATGATGCAGCGAAGCAGTGTGGATTTTCCGCTGCCGTTCTCGCCCATGACTGCGATATGCTCCCCTTCTTTTATGCATAAATTGATATCCGATAGAATTTTCCTGCCCTCTGCCTCAAAGCACAACCCGTCAATGGCCAGGGCGCAGCCAGTGTCATGACCTTGAGATTCCTTTTCCCGGGAATGCTGTTTATCCTGAGAATGCGTTACTTCCCTTGTAAGGCCGAAAAGCTCCTTCCCATTGTCGATCGGCACGGTATTATACGGGATGTACGCCGCCATCTCCTGAATGCTTTGTGTCTGGGCTCCTGATTCCTCCAGGATGCTTTTCACGGAAGCCAGGTTTCCTCCCGCTATTTTCACGCTGCCGGGCAAGAATCCCAGCACAGGATAAATGAATCCGCTTACCAGTTCGCTTATGACTTTTTGCAGGGAAATATAAAGATTATTCTGATGCAGCTGTTCGGCCTGGACACGGAAAATATCCCTTCTGGTTTGGTCAAAACGAGCTTTCACGATGCTTTGCAGGCTGTTCATATTGATGAAATCCGCTTTATGCATGAGCTCTTCGACATTGTTGTTTTTTTCGGCTTCAAGGCCCTGGAGCCGGGAGGCATATGCTTCGGATATGCCCTGGAGCTTTTTGCCTGCAAAAACTGTGATACCGATATGGGCCAAAAGAAAGAAGGAAACGGTATAATGGACATTCACCGCTAAAACCAACAGAACGCCTATGACGATCACGCTGATCACATATCTGATGATCATCACCCATAAGGAGAGCGCGGAATCGGTAAAGGCGGTAATGTTCTGGAGCAGGTCCTCATCCTTGTATTTGGCCTCTCTCTCACCGTAGGGCAGCGCGAACAGGTCCTGATACAAATCCGCCGAGCCTCTGTAGATAAGGTTCGCGCACATTACATTTCCATATACATTTATCATGTAATCCAAGGCGAGCATGAATAAAGCTGCCACAATCAAGGAAAGGATCATCCATGGAGTCACTGCCATGCCGCTTTCTATTTTGCCCATGATAGTCTGTATCATAAAGGGCGCAGTCAGAGGCACCGCAAAGGATACGAGGGAAAATGCCGCCAGCAGGGCCGCGAATTTCAGTTTATGGTTTTTCAGGATGATGGATGTGGATTTCAGTCTGTTCAGCATTTTCATTCCTTTTTTCCTCCCATAATAAACGACATTTCATTCCTGCCAGCCACCTGGCACGGCCGATTCTGCCGCTGACAGGTTTTTGGGCAAGATGGAATCACTACATATCCATATTGAGAACTTTTATAGAACCCATGGAATCAACATCAAAATCCGTATGCGAGGACATGATCAGAATCTGGGATTTTTCCTTGAGCTGTGCAAGGAGCCTTCCGAATATCTCCCTGCGCGAGTCCGGGTCGATCGCGGAGAAGCCTTCATCGGAAAGGATTACGTCGTGATCCCCGTAAAAGGCTCTGGCCAGACAGATCCTCTGCTGCTCTCCTGAGGATAGATTCAGCATGGAAACAGGGGTGTCTATCCCCCTCTCGAATTTGGGAATCAGGTCTTTCAGCCCTGTCTGCTCCAACGCGTGATGGAGCTTCCTTTCATCTGTAGCTTGGAACATTGTGATATTCTCTCTGATGGTGCCTGAAATGAGCTGAGGCTCCTGGCTCAAATACAAAATCCTGCCCCAAAAGGCGTCTTCCCTGACATTCTTCAGGTTTTTGCCGCCGCAGATGACAGTCCCTCCATAGCCTTTTAAGATATCCGCGAAGATCTTCAGCAGAGTGGACTTGCCGCAGCCTGAAGCTCCCCTTAAGACCAGACATTCACCTGATTTTAACTCTAAATTTATGTTATCAAAGAGATTCCTTCCATGGGATGCCCCATTTCCATCTTCATAAGCAAAGCTCAGATTTTGCGCCGAAATGGAAGTGATTCTGCCGATATCCTCAAATCCGCCGGGGGCTGTGGCCTGTGGGGTCAGCAAAGCGCTTATCCTGCTGTCCATCCCTTTCAGCTGTTGATAATCTGAAATACAGGCGGGAATCTGATACAGGGTATTGGTCAGAAATCCCACGGCCGCCAAAAGCACAATGAAATCGCTGATCGCAATGCTGCCCTTGGAAACCCCGTATCCCCCGATGATCAGTATGGCGCAGGTATTCAGAATCGTGTTTGCCGAACCCAGAATCCGCTGCATGGTCATGGTGCCCAGGATTTTTCCCTGGTCGATTTTATAGTCTGCAATCTCTTTTCGGTAAGGCTCCACGACCCTCTCCCCGTTGAGGGCATAGGCAGCCTCGCGGTTGCGCACCAGCTCCGCATTGTGGTTATAGATGGCGCCCATATGATAATAAAGCTTCTCATTCTGTTCCGGCAGCTTCCGTCCCCTGTAGGCGCTGATGGAAATGGCTCCCAGGGACAGGAAAAGGGTCAGGGCCCAAAGCCAGGGCTGGATCAGAATGACATAGATGCTGGTCAAGACGACGGAAACTGCCGTTCCTGTCATTTTCAGCATGAATCCTGAAAGCTGCTCAGAGTATGTAAAGATATCGTTCCGAATCATGGGCAGCATTTCCCCGGCATTTTCCCTGTTCCTATAATTCGAGCCAAGCCAGACGTCTATGGCATCTCGCTCCAGCGCTTCTATCAGTCTCTGCTGAATGGTCAGAGCCTTCCTGTTCTGAACGCAGAGGAGCAGCGCTGACGCCATCAGGCTGATTGAAAATACCGCAAATACGCCCCATATCCTGCCCCCGTTCTTAGTCAGGACGCTGTCCGACAAAAGCCTGATGCACTCCAGATAAAGGATGCCCAGACCGGAACCCAGACAGACGGCAAGCACCGCCGTGAACAAGCTGCCGGCAGATTCCTTTAGTATGTTTTTGGATTCGGTATTCATGTTTGCCCTTCCCTCACATTATAGTAAAATTGCCTGTCTTTATGAAAAATCTTATCATAAACTTTGGCAGATGACAACTTTGAAAATCCCTGCCAGCCTGGCGGCAAAGGCCGGCGTCCCCGGATGCGTCTGCCTATCCGATGACAGGAATCTCAATCTGCACAATGTAGTCCTCGATCTGGTCAATGACATTTTCGTTGATGCCCATTTCATAGGAAAATCCGTGGAGGGTCAGCCCATGCTCCCCGGCATAGGCGAGGATTTCCCGATACCGTTTCGGAATGCCGCTCCACTCCCCTTTGTGGAAGGCCCTCAGGTATTTCCCCTTTGGCATGATATGCAGTCCATCCTGGTATGGGAGAGAGGGAATCTCGATAAAGAGCCTGGAATAATTGTCAAAGCTGCCGTTTAGCAGGTCGGCAACGGAGATCATGGAGCCATAGGAGGCCTTGTGGAGGCGGCCCAGCCGGTACTTTTCGGTTTCGGCAGTGATCAGCTCCACCTCCTGTTCAAAGGAGGTGTTCCGGTCTATGTCCACGGTGACCAGGCAGCGTTCCTCTTTTTCGACCAGGCCGATCTGGGTCAGGTCCATGGACAGCAGGGTGTCCATGTTCCGGTGATGCGTACAAAGGGTGGTCCGGACTGCCTGCAGATGGGTGATCTGTGTGTCCAGGGCTGCTATTTTTTCCTCCAGAAGGCATTTCAGGCTGGCGGCGGACCGGTCTTTCATGAAATCCTGTATTTCACGGATGGAGACGTCCAGCTCCCGCAGCAGCAGGATGGTCTCCAGGACAGGGCTCTGGTGGTAAGTATAGCAGCGATATCCGTTTTCGGGGTTGATGAAGGCCGGCTGAAACAGCCCGATTTCGTCATACCACATAAGCGTCCTCTTGTTGACGCCGTGCATGGCCGCGAACTGGCCGATGGTCAGGAGCTTGTCTTTTTTGTTCATGGTCACCTTAAAAAATTCTAAAATGGTATTGACTGTACAGTTACTGTACGGTTTATGATACCACATACAGGAAACGAATACTAGGTGAACGGAGGAAAAATCTATGGAAAACGCAAAAAACGCAAATGTATATGAAAAGCCTGTAACGCTGAAAAACATCCTGAAATTTGCCGTGCCGACGATCGCGATGACGGTGTTCATGTCTTTTTACACCATGGTTGACGGGCTGTTCGTGTCGAACCTGATCGGCACGAATGCCCTTTCTGCCATCAACCTGACCGCGCCCGTCATCCAGCTGGTCACGGCGATCTCCACCATGCTTGCCACCGGAGGCAGCGCGGTCATCATGAAGAAGATGGGGGAACAAAAGCACGAGGAGGCGAAGGAGGATTTTACCTTCCTGATTCTGGTGAATGTCATGGTGGGCATCGTCATGTGCGCGGCGGGGTATCTGGCCATGGGGCATATTTTTGCCGGCATGAACCTCTCCCCGGAGGTGGAAGGGTACTGTGTGGAATATTTAAGCCGGTATCTGGTGTTCACTGTGCCGATCCTGCTGATGAATAATTTCACCCTTTACATGATCGCCAGCGAGAAGGCCACTCTTTCCCTGGTCTGCTCTGTGGCGGGCGGCGTCCTGAACATGGCGCTTGACTATGTGTTCATCGCCGGGCTGGGCATGGGGATTGGCGGCGCCGCCATCGCCACGGGGCTGGGCTATTCCGTGACGGCGGTGGTGGGGCTGTTCGTCTTCAGCCGGAAAAAGAGCCTTCTGCATTTCAGGAAACCGGCATTCCGGCTTCCGGTCCTTGCAAAGGCGGCCGCGAACGGATGCTCGGAGATGGCCACTGCCCTGGTTACCGGAATCATTACCATGATGTTCAACTGGACGATGCTGCACTACGTGGGGGAGGACGGGGTTGCCGCGGTGACCATCATCATGTATGTGCTGATGTTCGCGAGCTCCCTGTATACAGGGTATTCCTATGGCGTAGCCCCGATGCTCAGCTATTATTATGGGGAAAGGAACCGGGAGAAGCTGAAAAAGCTGGTCGCGGTCAGCCTGAGGGTGATCGGGGGGATCTGTCTGGCCACCGTTGGGGCGTCCTTCCTGCTGACAAAGCCCCTGGTGTCCGTTTTTGCCCGCCCGGACAATCCGGTGTATGGCCTGGCAGTGACCGGAAACAGGATCTGTACCATTGCGCTTTTGTTCATCGGCTTTAATATTTTTGCCAGCGGGATGTTCACCGCATTGTCCAACGGGGTGGTTTCGGCTGTGCTGGCCTTTTCCAGGTCTTTTGTGTTCATGCTGATCACGATGATTGTGCTCCCGCTTCTTTTGGGGGTGAACGGAATCTGGCTGGCCACGCCCGCGGCGGAGCTGATGGCGCTTGCATTGTCCGTCTTTATGTTCTTAAAGTATAGGAAGAGGTACGGCTACTGAAAATAAGGCAAAAATCCATAAAAGTTCTGCTCCATGATCCGAAATAGAATATATACGGCTTTTGGCCGTGCCGCCCGGGCTGCCGGGAATCGGCCTATGGGCATTTTGGACTGGAGATTCGATATGAAAAAGAGACATTCTGGAAAATGTATGGCGCAGGCCGCCACGGTGCTCTGCCTGGTGTGCCTGCTCCTGGCTGCCGCTTACGGATATCAGGAGCAGGCCGGGAATCCGCTGACGCCGGCGCAGGCCGCGGAGGATTACGATCCGCTGGCGCCGCCCCGGGACGCGGAGGGCTATTATCTGCTGTCCACGAAGGAGGATTTCAGATGGTTCGTTTCCAGAGACAGGGATCCCTATACCAATGTCCGCCTGGCAGAGGATCTGATTTTAAATGACACCCAGGGGTGGGAGGATTGGGCGGATACGCCGCCTGAAAACAGCTATGGGGCCATTCCCAGCTACCACGGGCATTTTGACGGAAACGGCCATGCCCTGGAGGGGTACTATACATCGTACGGGAACTGGCTGGCGTTCCTTTTTACGGTACTGGAGGAGGACGCGAGAGTGACGGATCTTACGATCCGAAACAGCCTGTTTCAGACCACTTATGAGGATTGCGTCTACGAGAGCGAAAGCGGAAAGACGGACGTGGTCACCGCCGCCGCCCTCTGCTTTGCCAACTATGGCGTGATCGAGGGCTGCCAGGTGCAGGCAAAGGTAATAGGCGCATGGGACGCGGGCGGCATCGTAGGAATCAACTACGGACAGATGACGGACTGCAGGTTTACGGGAACGGTGGAGGCGGGGACGGATCGGCATACGGAAGCGCCCGAAAATGTATCCGCCAGAAACGCCCTGTTCGCAGGCGGCATCTGCCGCTCCAACCAGGGCATCATCCGAAACTGTGTGAATGAGGGGACAGTAACGCTGGATGCCATTTCCGAAACCTTTTATGTGCATGATTTTGCCGTAGGAGGCATTTCCGGACGGCAGTCGGAGGAGGGGCGCATCCAGGATTCCCGCAATATGGGAGATGTGACGGGGATGGAGCTTGCGGGAGGCATAGCCGGCGCCAGCTGGGGCGGCATATACCAATGCCAGAACAGCGGAAGCGTCCACGTCCGGCAGGGGGAGCGCAGCTATGTGGAGACCCTGGTCAGCGCAGGCGTCTGTGCCTCCAACGGCGGCATCGTGGATACCTGTGTCAATACCGGGGCCGTTACCATCAGCCAGAAATACTTAAGCTACCTTCCGCCCATCTACGGGATCGCCTGCAATACCGTGAACCCGGACAAGGGCTTGATTGAAAACAGCTTCTATCTGGAAGACAAGGCCATGCAGGCCTATCCCCAACGCGGCGTGCGAAAGCTTGAAGCAGATGAGGCATCGGAGTTCTCCCCGTATTTTTCCGGAGAAAAGCGGCTGGAGAGGACGGACTTCACCGATTTTCTGGGCCTTGTCCCCTATGATCCGGAGACGGACGGGGATCCGGATTATGTCCGTCTGGGATTCGGCCCGCCGGAGGACGTGGCGTACCAGGTGGCGCCCGGCGACAGCCTCTGGAACATCGCGGAGCGGTATTATGGGGATGGACGATATTACGGCAATCTGGTGTGGAAAAATCCCGCATTGGAGGAAGGGGCCCTCCTGCCGGGCATGAAGCTTACCATTCCGCACAGGGAGCTTGCCGCAGTGCGCCGCTATGACGAGGAAGGGTTTGGCTTTGCCTACTGCAGGCTGCCCTCCGGCGAGAGCTGTCCCACCCGCTATGTGCTCTCCAAACCCATTGACTGGTATTACGGAAACATGCAGTTCGCGGCGAACGCGGGATTGGACACGCTGTGGCCCAAGACGCCGGATGCCGCGGAGTCGGAGGATATCCGTATCTTTGTCCGGGTGGACGCCAATCCGGACGGGGATTTCTTTGAAGGCCGCTGGCCCCAGGCGCAGGAGCGCATCAAAAAAAGCGCCGCCGCTTACTGGGGCGATTCGGTGGATACCTTCCAGTTCGACCACTATACATTGGATAACGGGGAAAGCCTTTACTGCTATTCCTTTGTGGTATACAGAAAGGATGAGAAGCTGGTATGCCAGACCGCCTACCGTCTCTGTGAGAACATGCTGGTGGAGCTCATCGGCGTGCAGCCCCTGCAGCCCCGCCAGCGTATCGGAGAAAGCCATGACGTGCTGCTGCGGGTGCCATATATGGCGGCTTTTGCGGACACGAACGCGAAGATTGAGGAAGCCCAGTCCGACCCGGATACCTTTATGGGCAGGGAAGACTGGGATTTCCCGCAGATTCACAATCCTTTTGCCATTGCCCTTGCCTATGACAAGGAGGCGGAGTGCAGCCCTTATATGCTGTTTACGGGGGCGCAGTAAAACGCGGCATCTCCAGGCTGCGCCTCCGGCACAGGGTTTTCCTCCACGACAGCCACAAACTCCTCTGTGGCTTCCAATGTGCCAATCTTGGTATATTCTGCCGAGATTTCCGCGTCATGGTAAAACAGCATGATACGGTTTGGGCTCCTGCCCCGGGGAAAATCCGCAGAACCAATTGACAAACCCTGCGCTATCCCGTATAGTTATCTCATTGCGGAAGTATTCGAAAAAAGTCGCATTTTGGAAGATGACAGGAGGCGCAGCCATTGAAGAATACCATTATTTCCCTGAAAGACATCACCGTCTCCTACGACGGAGAGCAGGTTCTGGGGGGCTTCAACCTGGACATCCACGACGGGGAGTTCGTCACCCTTCTAGGCCCCTCCGGCTGCGGCAAGACCACGGTCCTGCGCACCATTGCCGGATTCATCAGGCCGGACGCCGGGGATGTATTTTTTAATGATAAAAATATAACAAAGCTCCCGCCCCACAAGCGGGAGGTGAACACCATTTTCCAGAAATACGCCCTGTTCCCCCACCTGAACGTCTATGAGAACATCGCCTTCGGCATGCGGCTGAAGGGCCGGGGCGAGAAGGAGATTCGGCAGAAGGTACAGGAGATGCTGGCCATGGTGAACCTCACCGGCTATGCCCACCGGGGCATAGGCCAGCTTTCCGGCGGGCAGCAGCAGCGGGTGGCCATCGCCAGGGCCCTGGCCAACGAGCCCAAGGTCCTGTTGCTGGACGAGCCTTTGGGGGCGCTGGACCTTAAGCTGCGTAAGGACATGCAGATTGAGCTGAAGAAGATACAGCAATGCACCGGCATCACCTTCGTGTTCGTCACCCACGACCAGGAGGAGGCTCTGTCCATGTCTGACACGGTCGTAGTCATGGACGGGGGCGTGATTCAGCAGATCGGCTCGCCCACGGATATCTACAACGAGCCGCAGAACGCCTTCGTGGCGGACTTCATCGGGGAGTCCAATATCCTGGACGGCGTCATGCTGGAGGATTATTCGGTGCGGTTCGCGGGGCACAGCTTCCACTGCCTGGACAGCGGCTTCGGCAGGAACACGCCCGTGGACGTGGTGATAAGGCCGGAAGACATAAAGGTAGTGGAACCGGATTCCACCCTGATCGTGGGCGATGTGACGGCGGTCACCTTCAAGGGGGTACATTACGAGATGATTGTGGACGTGGCGGGCTTCAAGTGGATGATACAGTCCACCCAGTGCCGGGAGGTGGGCGACCACATCGGCCTGGCGCTGACCCCCGACGACATCCATGTCATGCGCAAGTCCGAATACTCCGGGGTGTTCGGGGACTACAGTACCTTCAGCGATGAGATGGAGGAAGACATGACCGCTTCAGAGGAGGCGGGCGTCCGGGAGGAGGGAGATGCCGATGAAATCTAATTCCAAGCTCCTCTCCGCCCCCTACACCGTCTGGATGACGGTCTTTATCGTGGTGCCCATGCTGTTGGTGGGATATTTTGCCTTTACGGATAAGGCGGGCAGCTTTACCCTGGAGAATATCCTGAGCGTGGGGCAGTATTCCAATGTATTCCTGCGCTCCATCTGGCTGGGGGCCATGGCCACGGTGATTTCCCTGGTTCTGGGGTATCCCTTTGCCATGATCATCGCCAGGATGGGCGCGAGGCGGCAGAATGTCATGGTAATGCTGGTGATGCTGCCCATGTGGATGAACTTCCTACTGCGCACCTATGCCTGGATGACGCTTTTAGAAGACAACGGATTAATCAATTCGGCCCTGGCCGCCATAGGCCTGCCCAGGATTCATATGATCAACACCGCGGGAGCAGTGGTCCTGGGGATGGTGTACAACTACATTCCCTACATGATTCTGCCGCTTTACTCCGTGCTGACCAAAATCGATAAGAGCGTGATCGAGGCGGCACAGGATCTGGGGGCGGGCGGCACGCAGGTCTTCTTCAAGGTGGTGGTGCCTTTGAGCATGCCGGGGATCATCTCCGGCGTGACCATGGTGTTCGTGCCCGCGGTGAGCACCTTCATCATCTCCAAAATGCTGGGCGGCGGAGGCAACCTCCTCATCGGCGACCTGATTGACATGCAGTTTCTGGGCAGCGCTTACAATCCCAACCTGGGCTCTGCCGTGTCTTTGGTGCTGATGGTGATCATCCTGATCTGTATGGGGATCATGAACCAGTTCGATGATGGGGAAGTGAATGAGAGAGGGGGGATGCTGCTGTGAAAAAAGTGGGCGGGCGTATCTACACTTTTCTCATTTTCCTCTTTCTGTACGCGCCGATTCTGGTGCTCATCGTGTTCTCCTTCAACGACACGGAGACCGGAAGCCGCACGGTGTGGGGCGGGGTCTCCCTGCGCTGGTACAGGAAGCTGTTTGAAGACAGGCTTATCTTAGAGGCCCTGCGCAATACCCTGCTGATTGCTGTGGTGTCGGCAGTGGTGTCCACTGTGCTGGGCACCGTGGCCGCCATCGGGATAAACGGCATGAAGCGTCTGCCCCGGCGGATCATGATGAACATCACCAACTTTCCCATGGTGAATCCGGAGATTGTCACGGGGGTGTCGCTGATGCTGCTGTTCGTGTCCGCGGTGCGGCTGTTGGGCGGGCGGAGCTTGGGCATGGCGTCGCTGATCGCGGCCCATATCACCTTCTGCCTGCCCTATGTGATCCTGTCCGTGCTGCCCAAGCTGCGCCAGATGGATCCCAACCTCTATGAGGCGGCCCAGGATCTGGGATGTCCGCCGGTGAAGGCGTTCTTCAAGGTGGTGCTGCCGGAGATTATGCCCGGTGTGGTGACGGGGCTGATCATGGCCTTTACCCTTTCCATCGATGATTTCGTCATCAGCTATTTCACCAGCGGGACTACCCAGACCCTGCCTATCTACATCTACTCTATGACCCGCAAGCGCATCAGCCCGGAGATCAATGCCCTGTCCACGGTGCTGTTCGCGGCGGTGATGGCGCTGCTGATCATTGTGAATGTCCGCAACCTGAGAGACCGGGGCGGACAGGCCGAAAAGGAGGTGTGAGACGGCATGGGCAGAGGAAGGACTTTCCCGGTTCGCGCGGCGCTCTTTATGGCCCTCTGCGCCGCCCTGACATCGGTACGGCCCGCCAGGGCGGCGGGGGGCAGGGAATCGGGCGTCACCATAAACGTATACAACTGGGGAGAATACATCGCCAACGGCACCGACGGCTCCCTGGACGTGAACGCCGAATTCACCAGGCGCACCGGCATCCGGGTGAACTACACCACCTTCGACAGCAACGAATCCCTGTACTCCAAGCTTGTGGGCGGCGGCGCGGACTACGACATCATCATCCCTTCGGACTATATGGTGTCCAGGCTCATAGACGAGGGCATGCTGGCAGAGCTGGACTTCTCCAACATCCCCAACTATCAGTACATCGACGACAGCTTCCGGAACGCGGATTACGATCCGGAGGGCCGCTACTCGGTGCCCTACACCTGGGGCGTGGTGGGCCTGTTCTACAATACGGACTATATCGAAGAAGAGATTACAAGCTGGTCTTCCCTGTGGGACGACCGCTACGCCGGAAAGATTCTGATGTTCGACAATCCCAGGGATTCCTTCGCCATCGCCCAGTTCCTGCTGGGACAGTCCCTGAACACTACGCGAGAGAGCGACTGGCAGGAGGCCGCTGCCCTGCTGAAGCAGCAGAAGCCCCTGGTGCAGGCCTATGTCATGGACAAGATCTTCGACAAAATGGAGAGCGAGGAGGCCTGGATAGCGCCCTATTATGCCGGGGACGCCGCCATTCTGGTGGACAACAGCGACAACATCCGCTTCGTGGTGCCAGAGGAGGGGACGAATTATTTCGTGGACGCCATGTGCATCCCGGCCACTTCCAGCCACAAGGCCGAGGCGGAGGCCTACATCAATTTCCTCTGCGACCCGGAGATTGCCGGGGCGAACATGGACTACGTGGGCTACTCCACCCCGGAGACCGCCGCCAAGGCCTATATGGATCCGGAGACCGTGGAGAGCCCCGTCCACTACCCGGACGCGGAGATTCTGGCCCGCACCCAGGTCTTCGTCAACCTGCCGGAGGAGACCAGCAGGCTGCTCGACAGGCTTTGGGCCGAGGCGAAGATGGGCGGCCCCGGCCAGGCCATCGTGCTGGTGGCCATCATCCTGGGATTCCTGGCAGTGTATATCGCCATTCTGGTCTATAAAAGGCGCAAGCGAAAAAGAGAGCTGGCGTGACCGGAAAATATAAAAAAACGGGTTCATCGGAAGATTTTGTGGTAAACTAAGAGAAAGAACGAATCCACGAAAAAGGCGGGGGGATGTCTATGAAGCTGAAAGACTGGGAAGGAAAGGAAAGCGAGCCGACGCTGAGGGATGGCAGCAAAAACCATACGGACAATGCAGACAGGGATTCCGGGGACCTGGGAACTCCGGATACGGGAATCGGGGAACCGGTGGGAGGAACCGAACAGGGACTGCGGAAAAGGGCCTCTGCGCCGAAGAGGGACACTGAAGGGGAGGAAGAGCTGGCCCCCATGCCGCCCTGGGCGAAGGCGCTGACATTCCTCGGCCTGACAGTGCTGGCCGCCATCCTATGCGCCGTGCTGTGGCATTTTACCCCCCCGGCAGAGCCGGGGAAGGGAGGACAGGGCAGCCTGGCCCAGGCCGGCCAGCCGGAGGAGGACGCGCCGGATTGGTCCCTGGAACCGGACGGAGGGCCGACATCGAAACCGGAGGACGAAGCTGGCGGCCAGCCCGATTCCTCTCCGACGCCGGAACCCACAGAGGCGCCGATTCCGGATACGTCTGCGGATTCCGAAAAAGAATCCGCGGAAAATGCCGGGACAGCACCTGATTCCCAGGCTTCCGCCCAGCCGGAGGCCTCCGGCAGCCAGCCCGAACCCACTCAGCCAACGGGCCAGCCCCAGGCCACGGCCCAACCCCGGCCTACAAATCAGCCAGAAGCGGGGAATCAGCCCCAGGCGGGCAATCAGGAAGCCGGGACGGGGGACATGCGCATGACCTTCATGGATGTGCAGGAATCCGTGACGCCCAAGGACGCGGTCAACCTGCGCACCATGCCCACCACCACGGACGACAGGAACATCGTGGTAAAGATCCCCAATGGCGAAGCCCTTTCCAGAACCGGCATCAACGCCGACACAGGATGGTCGCGCATAGACTATAATGGCCAGATACTGTACGCGGTAAGCCAGTATCTGACCACTGATTTAAATTATAAGACGCCGGTGGCGCCCACCGACCCCAATTATGTCAGGACAGCAGACGGGGCCGTAGTCATTTTCGAAAACTGCGACGACTGGATTACGCCCAAGGAGTATGTGAACCTGCGGACGGAACCCAGCACCCTCCAGGAGGACGCCACGGTAAGCTGCCAGCTCAACTACGGCGAGAATGCCCACCGCACAGGCTTCAGCGCGGACTTCGGGTGGTCCAGGGTAGAGTACAACGGACAGGTGCTGTATGTGGTCACGAGCTTCGTCTATACGGTGCGGCCGGAGTGACGCCGCTTAATTGTTGAAAATGTTCAGCTCCCCGTTGAAAATCTTGTCCGTCACCACGGCGATGGAGCCGATCAGGGGGGCCTGGCCGCCAAAGGAGGACTTCACGATTTCGATGACATGTCCTGTGTTGGACTGGGGGCCGCTGTTGAGCTTGGTGGTCAGGGTGTCCTCCACCACTGTGGTCTCCACAGGGGAGTCGTACCCCACGATGATGTGGCTCACGTCCAGCAGATGGATGGCATTGCGCACCGCGTAGGCCAGATAGCCGCAGAACTCATCCAGCGCTGCCATGGCCAGGAAGTCCATGGCGGAGGCCGCGGTGATGATGTCGCTCCAGGTGTAGAACTCCTGCTCCTTCGCCAGCAGGGTCGGGCCCTTGTAGATATCGCGCAGCTCCTGGATATGGCGGTTCATGTTGTCGATGTTGGCGTAGAGCTCCAGGCAGCCCCGGTTGCCGCAGTTGCAGGAGGGGCCGGCGAAATTGATGGAGGTATGTCCCAGCTCGCCGCTCTGCCCGAAGTCTCCGTCATAGATGTTCCCCTGGAAGATATAGCCCGCCCCGATGCCGTTCATGATGTGCAGGTACAGCAGGTTGTCCGAATGGGCGTGGGAGCCGTAGATCTTTTCCGCCAGCGCGCCCGCGCTGCTGTCATGGATGATGTAGGCGGGGAGGCCCGTGCGCTCCTGGATGATTTCAGGCAGGGGCAGATTTTTGATGCCCCAGAAATCCGTCGGCGTGGTAATCTTCTGGGCCTTGGTGTCCACAGGCCCCAGGGAGGAGATGCCGATGGCTACAATCCGTCTGGACTGTTCCTTGCGGAGCTGCTCGTAGAGCTGTATGAGCGTCTCTATCAGCGTATCCTGGTCCAGGGAATCGTATCTGTAGTCCTTCTGGGCGATGATCCTTCCTTTTAGGTCGGCCAGTATGCCGCTGAGCAGATTCCTCTTGATCAGCAGCCCCAGGATGAGCGGAGAATTGGGGGACAGATCAAGGATGATGGGCTTCCTGCCCAGAGAAGCGTCCGCTTCGCTGGAGGAATAGGTGTATTCCTTGATGATATCGTTTGCAATCAGGTCGGATACGATATTGCCAAGTGTGGTTTTCGTCAGATGCATGCTTCTGGCGAGGTTTGCCCTTGAGACGGACTGTCCCGTGCTGATGAGGCGTAGGGCTAATGCGCGATTCTTTTCCTTTACGTTTGTGAGATTGGTTCCGTGCAATGTCGGCATAAATCTTCGTCCTTTCTCTGGCGGAGACATTCAGGTCGTTCCCCTTTTCTTTCTATTATACATCATTTGTAAAGAAAATCAATAAAAAGAGATAAGAAAGTAAAACGACATTACTAAAAATCGGGAAACTTCGAAGCCCGGCTGTTTCCAAAATAGTCAAAATGTTAACAAATAATTTACAAAATAAAAAACCCTGAAAGTTAGTAAACAGTATTGATTTAACAAAAGAAAAATGGTATTATGATCTTGCAAAGCACTGAATAAAGGGTACCGGAAAACCATACATCTTAAAGATGGCGGGAAGGGGAATCGATATGAAATATAGCATAGGCATAGACATCGGCGGGACCAAAAGTGCTGTTTTATTGGGGAATCCGCAGGGCGGCGAGGGCCCGGAGAAATTCATCCTGCGAAAGGAAGTCTTTGAGACGAGAAAGGCGGGAGGCCCCATGGCGGTGATTCAGAGGATGAAGGAGCTGATTCACCAAATTCTCCAGGAGAGGGGGCTTTCCACAGAGGATATCATAGGGATAGGCATTAGCTGCGGCGGGCCGCTGGACAGCCGGGAGGGAATCATCATGAACCCGCCCAACCTGCCGGGCTGGGACAATATTCCAATCAAACAGATTCTGGGGGAGGAATTTGGCCTCCCCGTGGCGCTGGAGAACGATGCCAACGCCTGCGCGGTGGCGGAATGGAAGTACGGCGCGGGCAGGGGGTACGACAATGTCATCTTCCTGACCTTCGGCACGGGCCTGGGAGCCGGATTGATCCTGGACGGGAAGCTCTACCGCGGCGCCAACGACATGGCAGGGGAAGTGGGCCATGTCAGGCTGGAGAGATGGGGGCCGGTGGGCTACGGCAAGATGGGCTCCTTCGAGGGATTCTGCAGCGGCGCGGGCATCAGCCAGATGGCCAGGATGAAGGTGCTGGAGCGGATTGAGAACGGCATGAGCCAGGATCTGTGCCAGGGCATGGAGGATCTGGATCAGCTCAACGCCAGGGACATAGCGATCGCCGCGGACAGGGGAGACGAGCTGGCCATAGAAATCTACCGCCTGTGCGGCGAGCAGCTTGGCCGGGGGCTGGCCATGCTGGTGGACATCCTGAATCCGGAGATCATCATCATCGGCAGCATCTTCCAGAGGTGCAGACATCTGCTCTGGCCCTACGCGGAGCGGGTGATGAAGCGGGAGGCGCTGGAGGCTTCCGCGGCGGCATGCGTGGTGGTGCCTGCCCAGCTGGGAGAGAACATAGGCGATTACGCCGCGCTGGTGCTGGCGGCTTACAATTTTGGAGAGAAGGAAGCGACAGGGAATGGATGCGGTTGAGGAAATCTGGCGGGGGCTGGCGGAGCGTTACCCCATTCTGGAGGTCTGCAGGGAAGATATCATGGAGGCCTACCGGGAGATGCGGAAAAGCTTTGAACAGGGAGGGAAGCTCCTGATATGCGGCAACGGCGGCAGCAGCGCGGATGCCCAGCATATCGTGGGGGAGCTGATGAAGGAATGCGTGCTGCCCAGACAGGTGCCCCAGGCGTTCGCCCGGGCCTGCCGCAGGCTCTATCCCGGCCAGGGGCTGGAGGGGAAGCTGCAGGGAGCGCTTCCTGCCATCGCCATCGGGACGAACCAGGCGCTTGCCTCGGCCTATGCCAATGACGCGGCTCCGGAGATGGCCTATGCCCAGGAGGTCTTCGGCTACGGCAGGCAGGGGGACGTGCTGCTGGGCCTGAGTACCTCGGGGAATTCTGAGAATGTAATCAACGCGGTGAAGGTGGCCAGGGCCGCGGGGCTGCGCTGCGTCGGCATCGGCGGCCAGGGCGGCGGCATGCTGCGGGAGCTTAGCCATGTGTACGTGGCGCTGCCGGAGCGGGAGACCTATCTGGTGCAGGAGCTGACCCTGCCGGTGTACCATGCGTGGTGCCGCATGCTGGAGGCAGCCTTTTGGGGTGACGGGCATAATTAGTAAAAATAATTTACTAAATGGATTTGGAATTTGGCAAAGCTTTCTTTACATATATTAGAGCAAGAGGACAGATTAGCCATGTGGGATTCGCGGGAGGGCAGCCGCCCGGGAATCCCACATGGCTAATTGCGAAAGGAAGTCGGACAGATGAAGACGATATATGTAAAGGAAGTGGTACAAAAGCTGCTGCAGACCCAGCGGATAAAGTGGAGGAAGGTGATTCCCGCCCTGGCCCTGTTCACCGCCATGTTCTTCCTGGGCAGGGAGGTGGCGGAGATTCGCGCACAGGCCAGACAGACCTCGGTGGAGGTGCTTACGCAGAGCGAGGACTGGGGCCTAGGGTTCGGCTCGGAGGGGAGCAGGCCCACAGGCAACGCCACGGCGGCGGAGCTTGCGGAATACAATGCCTACTATTGCGGGCAGGGGGAGGAGAAGGTGATTTATCTGACCTTCGACTGCGGCTATGAGAACGGGAACACGGAACCCATTCTGGACGCGCTGAAAAAGCACAATGCCCCGGCCACCTTCTTCGTGGTGGGACATTTCCTGGAGTCCGCCCCGGAAATCGCGAAGCGCATGGTGGCGGACGGCCATACCGTGGGCAACCATACATATCACCATCCGGACATGTCCAAGATTTCGGAGAAGGCGTCCTTCCAGAAGGAGATGGACGATGTGGCGGCCCTGTTCAAGGAGGTCACGGGCGGGGAGCTTGCCATGTACTACAGGCCGCCTCAGGGAAAGTACAGCAGGGAGAACCTGCAGATGGCAAAGGACCTGGGATATTCCACCTTCTTCTGGAGCCTGGCCTATGTGGACTGGAACCAGGACAGCCAGCCCAGCCATGAGGAGGCCTTCTCCAAACTGACCAAGCGCATCCATCCCGGGGCCATCGTCCTGCTCCACAGCACCTCGAAGACCAATGGGGAGATCATGGATGAACTCCTGACGAAATGGGAGGAGATGGGATATACCTTCCGACCGCTGTCGGATCTGGCGGCAGGGTCAGGCACCGAGGGCGGGAACAAGGCGGAGGACGGCGGAAATTCGGGAAACGATGGAGCCAATAGCGGCGGAGGGCGGATATTGCAGGACGAAAACGCGGGAAGTCCGGAAGGCTGAAGCTTTTCGAGGAAGGGCAGAACTCCGGATAGAACTGAGCGAGGGCATAAAAACAACACCGGCTGTCGCGTGTTCTACGGGATTTTCTCTATGGTTGCACCTAGACACCGACAATACGGCCGCGCCGTACTCCTCCCGGAACCGATGTTGCCCTTATTATAATACAGAGTTCGGGGGATGGCAAGATTTTTCGCTGCAGGCGCGCCCTCCCGGAGCAGCGCTCTCGGGGTAGTTGAGATTGCGCCGCGGGCTTGACTTGCGGAGGGACCTATTTTATAATGGGAAACGATGAAGAGCCTGTACCTTCACGTCTCTGTAGAAGGAAGGGAAGACATGGTTCGGAACAAAGGAGGAATTATGGAGAAGGAACTGGTAGCGGTCATTGACTTTGGCGGTCAATACAATCAGCTGATAGCCCGCCGGGTCAGGGAATGCAATGTGTACTGTGAGATTTATTCATATAAAACGGATCTGGCGAAAATCATGGAGAGGAGGCCCAAGGGCATCATCCTCACCGGCGGCCCCAGCAGCTGCTATGAGGAGGGGGCGGCCACCTGCTCCCCGGAGCTGTTCGAACAGGGGATTCCGGTGCTGGGGCTGTGCTACGGGGCCCAACTGATGACGCATGTGCTGGGCGGCGAAGTGACCCGGGCAGCGGCCAGAGAGTATGGCAAGACCGAGGTGGACGTGGACACCTCCTCCCGGCTGTTCACGGACGTGACGCCCCACACGGTGTGCTGGATGAGCCATTTCGACTATATCGCCCGCATGGCCCCGGGCTTTCGGGCGGTGGCGCATACCGCCAACTGTCCTGTGGCGGCCGCGGAGTGGGAGGAGCGGGGACTCTATGCCATCCAGTTCCACCCGGAGGTGCTCCACACTGCGGAGGGTTCCAGGATGCTGTACAATTTCGTGCGGCACATCTGCGGCTGCGTGGGGGACTGGCGGATGGACTCCTTCGTGGAGGAGAATATCAAAGCCATCCGTGAGAAGGTGGGCAAGGGCAAGGTGCTCTGCGCCCTGTCCGGCGGCGTGGATTCCTCGGTGGCGGCGGTGCTGCTGTCCAGGGCGGTGGGCAGCCAGCTCACCTGCGTGTTCGTGGATCATGGGCTGTTGCGCAAGGACGAGGGAGATCAGGTGGAGGCGGTCTTCGGCCCCCGGGGCAATTATGAGCTGAACTTCATCCGGGTGGATGCCGGACAGCGGTTTTATGACAAGCTGGCGGGAGTCTGCGAGCCGGAGCGCAAGCGCAAGATCATCGGCGGGGAGTTCATCCGGGTCTTTGAGGAAGAGGCGAAGAAAATCGGCGCCGTGGACTTCCTGGTGCAGGGCACGATCTACCCGGATGTGGTGGAGAGCGGCCTGGGCGGGGAATCCGCTGTGATCAAGTCCCACCACAATGTGGGCGGCCTGCCCTCCTGCGTGGAGTTCAAGGAGATTGTGGAGCCCCTGAGGAATCTGTTCAAGGACGAGGTCAGGAAGGTGGGCCTGGAACTGGGCATCCCGGAGCAGCTGGTGTTTCGGCAGCCATTCCCCGGCCCGGGCCTGGGCGTGCGCATCCTGGGCGAGGTGACCGCCGAGAAGGTGAAGATCGTGCAGGACGCGGATGCGATTTTCCGGGAGGAAATCGCCAGGGCCGGCCTGGACAGGGAGCTGAACCAGTATTTCGCTGCCATGACGAACATGCGTTCGGTTGGCGTCATGGGGGACGAGAGGACTTATGATTACGCCATCGCGCTGCGGGCGGTGAACACGGTGGATTTCATGACCGCGGAGGCGGCGGAAATCCCCTGGGAGGTGCTCAAGCGGGTGATGAGCAGGATCATCAACGAGGTGCGGGGGGTGAACCGGGTGCTTTATGACGTCAGCTCTAAGCCTCCTGGGACCATAGAGTTCGAGTGATGAAGAAGGGGCAATATCATGGCTCAAATCAGTTTGTACATAAAAAACTGGGACAAGAGAAACGGATACCATTTGAAGTATCTGTTGATCCGTTTTATTCGCAGGAGAATATGACCAGACTGCCCAGAGAGGTAATAAGCGACAGGGAGAAACACTTTTTGCGTGAGGTAACGCCGATGATAGTCGCCGACCTTATGGCGGTTTCGTCTCAATACGAAACGGTGATATGCGAGGGAGACATTGACTACGAGGCAATAATCCCTGTTGCGGAGCATTTCGTGTACCTGAACAACCAGGGAACAAAATTTGACTGGTTTGACCGTCCCGACCATGAAAATATTGCCCGGAGCGTAAACAGAAGAACCGACCTGACAGACGAGGAAAAAGCCGAAATAATCAGAAATGCCTACGAAGCCGTGTCGGGAGACGAGGGCGTCGTTCCGCGCTGGGCATCGGAAAAAGGCGTTAAGGTAATACCGTGGGACGATAATGTTCCTCCCGAAAAAACGGCCGCCGAGACCGCAGAATATTTCGGGCTTAAAAAATAAGTTATAAGGAGCATGGAGGAATGGATAATTGGTTTACAATAGATAAAATCGATGCAAATACATATATCATCAGCGAATACCGGCATTGGGAGGAAACGCATTGCTACCTGCTGAATGGAAATGCCCGAAGCCTGCTTATTGATACAGGGCTAGGCATTTCCAATATCTATGAGGAGGTGCTGAAGCTTACAGATAAGCCAATTACGGCGGTCGCTACGCATATTCACTGGGATCATATCGGAGGACACAAGTATTTCCCGGATTTTTATGCTCATGCTGATGAATTGGAGTGGCTGAATGGTAAATTTCCTTTATCAATCGAAACGATTAGAGAGATGGTGGCAGACCGCTGTGATCTGCCCGAAGGGTTTTGCGTGAACGACTACAAGCTGTTTCAGGGGATGCCTACAAAAGTGCTGATGGACCATGACATCATCGATATCGGCGGCAGGGAAATTGAAGCGCTGCATACGCCCGGACACTCCCCGGGGCATTTGTGCTTTTGGGAAAAAAGCAGGGGATATTTATTTACAGGCGATTTGGTTTATAAAGATATTCTGTTTGCTTATTATCCGTCTACTGACCCGGAGGCATATCTCGATTCTTTGGAAAAAGTTGCGGCATTGCCTGTAAAGGAAGTATTTCCTGCACACCATTCACTGGATATAGAACCGGAAATCTTAATCCGTATGCGGGAAGCGTTTAGAAATCTCAAGATGGACGGAAAACTTCATCATGGCAGTGGAACA
>CAOOJO010000007.1 GCA_948496895.1 uncultured Acetatifactor sp.
AATCCGGCGTCCGGTAACTGTAGAGCTTTACCCCGCCTTCTGTGCTTTCTGTGGCCTGGCCCTCCCCCGGAATCCTGTAATGCTCCAGCACCTCCCCGGGCGGTTCATAACCGGAAAGCGCGAACATCACCGTACAGGCTGTGTGATGCCCCAGATATCCTTCCCCGCATGCAATGTAGTTGACGGCGGTTGCCTCTCCTGTCCTTCTGCCGATCAGGTTCTTAAAGTAAATCCTCGCGCTGGCAGCCGCGAATATCCCGTGGAAGCTGTTTTTGCCAATGATGGTGAATGTCCTGTCCAGCGCCTGTCGGGCAAGCTCCTGTATCTCCTTCTCCACGGCGAAATCATACAGGGCGAAAAGGCCGATCATATCGATTGGAATATACACAGGGGAATTCCATTCTGAGAAGCCCTGGGCGAAAAAATGCGCAAACCACATCTTCAGCAGCCCCTTCGCTTTCCTCTGATGCTCCGCCCCCGTCATGCCGCTGTTGGAGAACCTCTCCTCAGGAAACAGGCTGCCTGCAAGGTACTCAGCCGTAAAGAACAGCAGCGCATGATTTTCCGAAAAGAACCACATCACATCGTTCCCCGGCTCATCTATCCAGTAGCGGAAGCCCAGCAGCGCCTGTTTTATCTCCTCCTTTTCTTCTTGGCCATACAGCGCGGAAGATAGGGCATGAAAGAGGATGGGGATCTTAAAGTCGGCACAGTCCTCCCGGTTTCTTATGCCTGCGAGCTCGTTGTCCCAGATTTCCCGTTCCGAAGAATCCCTCTTTCCAAGCTGTCGCAGTACGAACACCTTCGCAAGATTTCCAACGCCGTACTCAGCCGCGAACGCAAGCGCCTGTTCCTTCCTCTCTCTGACAGTGGGCAGGCGTTCCTGCATCAAGCTTTCTTCATAATACTCAAACTGCAGGGTGCGCTCCAGGCAGATATCGCCTTCCCGGATCTGCAGGGTGAGCGCCGCAAGCCCGACCCTTCCCGGGACAAGGTCTCCCACTGGAACCGAAAGCGCCCCCTCTTCCAGCACTACGGTCCTCTGCCTGGCAGGAGTCTTTGTATGGGCATCCTGAAACCGTATCCTGAGCACAGCCTCCACGCTCTCCGCCACCGGCTCTGCGAAAAACAAATCAAACTCCGGTGTGTGGAAGGAAAAGTCCTTCAGGTATACGCCGTCCAGGAGCCTTCTCATTCTCTCCAGGCGCTCTGCGTTCACTGTAACCGGCAGCGATGCTAAAAGCGTCTCCTGCCCCTCATAGCGGAGCTTGAAATAAAACTGTGTATTCCGCTCCGCCAGTTCGTTGATCAGGACATAAATCTTGTTTTTCCCTTTGTCCAGCGTCAGCGAAAGCTCTGTCTTTGTTTCTGTGTTCCTCAGATAGGGAAAGCACTGTGCCTGCTTTTTTCCGTTTACGAAAATCTTTGCCCCGCCGCAGATCATAAGGGAAAAGGGATAGCTGCCTTCCCAGGGGGCTTCCAGGATGAGCTCCGCTCCAAAGGTCAGCTGTGTGGGCAGCTTCCAGAAGCCGCTTTTTTCCACCCGGGCCGTCTCAAAGGGAAACCAGACGCTCTCACAGTCCGGGCAGTTCTCCTCCTTGGCAAAGGGCTTTTCTTCCAGGAACTGTCTCCTCACCGGAAAATTCTCTTCATCCAGCTCCATGCCCACCTGATAGGAGAAGGAATAACACGCGGGTCTGCTGTGCCAGGGTTCTTCCTTTACGCTGCTGCACATCCACTTGTTCAGCCAGCTGCCCTGACACAGTTCATAAGTATAGCCCTTCTCATTTTCCATCTTCATATATCACCTCCCGTATCCTTTCACTAGGCCCTGTCTCCTCATTCCTTCACGCCGCCGATAGTCATGCCCCGGGTGAAATACTTCTGTACAAACGGATACACGATGAGCATCGGGACCATGGCGAACACGATGGTGGAGCACTTCACGTTTTCCGGCGTGATGAGCATGGTCTCTATCTCCTCCGGCCTGTAGGGAATCTGCAGGGAATCCAGCATCATCTTAAGCTGATACTGCAGGGTATAAAGCTCCGATTTATTGATATAGTACAAAACATCTGTGACGCCGTTCCATCTGGATACCGCGTAAAAGAGCATGATGGTAAAGATGGATGGGAGCGACAGCGGTATCGTGATCCGGAACAGACAGCCCCACTCCCCGCAGCCGTCCATATAGGCCGCCTCGTACAGCGCTCTGTTGATTCCGGCAAAGAATGTGCGCAGGATGATCAGGTTGAACGGGCTTATCATTCCGGGCAGCACCAGCGCCCATACCGTATTCATCAGATGCAGGTTCTTTACCAGAAGGTAGCTGGGGATGGTCCCGGCGCTCACGTACATGGTCACAGTGATGATCACCAGGAAAACATGCCTTCCCCTTAAATCCGGCTTGGAAAGCGGATATGCGGCAAGTATGGTAAAAAACGTGGCCAGAAACGCATATCCTGCAGTGAGGGCAATGGAGAAGAACAGCGATCTCACAATATTGCTGTTGGTAAACACCATCTCATAGGCCTCCAGCGTGAATTCTCTGGGGAAGATTCCCACCTGTCCCTTTGCGATCGCATTCTTCCCGCTGAGTGAGGTCGCCACAATATTCAGGATTGGAAACAGGACGGCTGCCATGGCAATGATGCAGACCAGTATCATAATGATCTGGAAAAGGCTCCTCTTTTTATCGTAGACAGAACTCATTACATGATCCCCTCCTCTCCACATTTTTTCGCCACCTGATTTGCCGTAACCACCATGCACAGGGCTACCACGGACTGGAACAGGCCCACCGCAGTGGCGTAATCATACCGCCCGGCCTGAAGGCCCACGGAATACACGTAGGTGCTGATAACGGAGGAAACATCCTGGACAAGTACATTGCTCAAAAGGTACGGCCGTTCAAAACCTATGGACAGAATCTTTCCCACGTTCATGATCGTCATGGTGACGATGGTGGGACGGATCTGCGGCAGGGTGACATGCCAGATCCGCTTCCAGCGCCCCGCTCCGTCAATATAGGCCGCATCATACAGCTCAGTGTTGATTCCCGCCATAGCCGCAAGGTATACGATCATGCCGTACCCGGCGCCCATCCAGATGCCCGCGCCCCAGTAAAGCGGCCTCCACTTGGCGGAATCCCCGAGAAAGTTCACTTTGTCAAATCCCAGCGAAGTCACGATATTGTTCACTATCCCGGCTGTCCCAAATACCTGGTACACGATTCCCGCGATGATCACCATGGACAGGAAATGGGGGAGATACAGAATGATCTGCGTCAGATTCTTGATTCTCTTATGGCACATCTCGTTCAAAAGAATCGCCAGCACGATGGGAAACGGGAAATTAATCAGCAGCTCTCCAAGGTTCAAAAGCAGCGTGTTCTTCACTGCCCTCCAGAATTCCACCGCCCCGAACGCTTCCTTGAAGTACTGAAATCCTACCCAGGGGCTGTCCGCGATTCCCTGGAACACATTGTATTTCTTGAACGCGACCTGGATTCCATACATGGGTGCATAGTGGAAAACCACAAAATACAGCATTGGAATCAAAAGCATGATGTAGAGGCTGATTTCCCGCCTTTTCAATCGTCTTTTCTTACATGGTTTCATTGTCACACCTTTTCCCATCTAAACCTCCCCTTTTGTCTGCCATTCCAGCCCCTCCATCAGGGCCAGCATTGCAAGCGCCTGCCCGTAGTGCATTTTTGACATGGGAATCTTCTTATAATGTTCCAGCGTCCTTCCCACATTCGTTCCGTAGGAGACCTGCATCAGCTCCCCTTCCGGAGTGATTTTATCTATGACAGCCGCCAGAGCCTTTTTCCCGCAGGCTTCATAGCTTCTGTCCAGATACCCCTTGCGGATCCCCTTTAGGATTCCATAGCAGAAACCCGCCGTACAGGATCCCTCCAGATAGGATGTGTCATCATCGATCAGGGTGTGCCACATGCCGGAAGCGTCCTGGTACTTCTCCAGGGCCGCTGCCTGTCCCTGCAGTACAGCCACCGCATATCTCCTGACCGCTTCGGGAAGCTCCGTGATTTCCAGAAATTCCGGAACAAAAATCGTCACCCAGCAGTTTCCCCTTCCCCAGAGCGCCCCGGCGAAATTATTCCGCTCCGCGAAGGTCCAGCCGTGATACCATAGGCCTGTCCGGGTGTCTGTCAGATATTTCACATGAAGCAGGAACTGGTACACTGCCTCCTGAATATAGTCATCTCTCTGAAAAAGGACGCCCGCCTTTGTCAGGAAGAGCACGGTCATCATCAGGGTATCGTCCCAGATTTCCTGATCGTTCTCCAGCTCCGCGTGACTGTGCTGGATCCCGCCCTCTTTTGTCCGCTTCATATCCCTCATGATCCATTCCGCCCACTCCCGCATGATCTCTTCATACTCCTTTTTGGGGCGGAGTTCATGGACACAGGCCATGGTGAGAAGTGGGGCCACCGTATTCACATTTTTTACCGGAAGGCCGATTTCCATTCGGTCCCTCAGCCAGGCCTCGACATAATCCAGATATCTCTCTTCCCTGGAAAACTGATACCGCTTAAACATCCCATAAAGCCCGATTCCATGCGTCCAGTCCCAGCAGGAAAGCCTCTTCGCCTCCAGCGGCGTCCACCCAAGGGAATTCACCAGATCCTCCCGGTAGCGGGAGTCGGAGGAATACAAGAAATCATTCAGATTCCGTTCCACCCTCTCCATAATCCTGCAATACTGATTTTCTTCCATTTTAGTCCTCCTCTTTACACGTGTTAAATAAACGCTTTAAAAAAAAGAGATGCTTGCGGTGTTCCTGCCGAACCTTCAGTCTTTTCTGTATTTACACGTGTTAAATTTTCTTCTAAAAAAATAAGTTCTTCATTTCTTATCTTTAACTTATCACCCCGAGGGCACTTTGTCAATACATCTTTTTATTATAATTGCATTTTTATGCAATATATACAAATATATTATCGTTTTTTTGTCGGAATTCCTCGTTTATTTTGTGCTAATTCCACAATCTCTATTTTTCATCCCTTTTCCTCTTCCTTAAATGCCTCCCACCGCCCTATGCACAAAAGGCAGAGCAGGGTTCCTGTAAACGCCGTAAAAGCCCAGAGCCACAGCACGCTCTGCCAGCCCTTCTGCTGTGCCACCCAGGCCGTCCCATAGCTGGAAAGCGCACTTCCTACATAGGTACAGGAATTCAGCAGCCCGGAAATCGTGCTCACCCTCCCGTTTTTCTGGAAAAAGGCCGGGAGCATGCTCACCAGAATGACGTTCACCCCATACATGCAGCCAGTGACAAGCGCGGCAAGGCCCACGGATACCAGCACATGGACGGAGGGCAGAAGGGCCAGGAGCAGGCTTGCGCAAAATCCGGTCAGGAAAACGGCTCCCGCGCAGAGCAGTTCATTTCTGATCAGTCTGCGGTTCAGCACGGATGTGATTTCCAGGCAGAGGATGGAGAAAACCGGGAGCACCACTCCGCTTAAAATCGCAGAGGAGCTGTCCAGCGAGAACGCCGCGGCCACATAGCTGGGCATCCAGGTGGTGATGCCGTCGCGCAGAACGCCCTGCATGACGATGACAGGCATCACAAGCGCCAGCACCAGAATGGCGCTCATTGACAGCATATGTCCCCTTTGGCCGGCTGCACCGGGCCGGGAAGGCCTGTTTCTTTCTGTCCTGCCCTGGATTCTGTCCCCGGCAGCCTCCTCCTTTCCCCCTGCGGATTTCATGGCCTTTGAAATGCCTTTTATCCAGACGGCCGCAAAGCATATGGCAGCAGCCGCTGACAAAAAGAACAGGCTCTTCCAGCCTCTCCACTGAATGCAGGCGGGCGCCAACAGGTAGACGGCAATGGTTCCGATAGATGAACCCCAGGTCACCCGGACCACTGCCTTTTTATAGGTATCCCCGTCCAGACATGTGGACATAATCCGCACCATCGGCGGCCAGATCATCGCCTGCGCAAACCCGTTGACGCACCAGAAGAGAAGAATCAGTCCCGGTTCTGTGAAAACGGGAACAAGCAGATTCATGCATGCGGTGGTCAGAAGTCCCCCCAGAATCATATGCTGAGGCCTCAGACGATCCCCCAGCCAGCCGCTGATCAGCTGTCCCGCCCCATAGGTGACAAAGCTTCCCGTCACCGCCATGGATGCCGCAACCTTGCTGATTCCCTCCGCCCTTTCGATTTCCAGAAGCACCGCACCGTAATTGATTCTCGTCAGATAGCTTATAAAATAGCATGCCGTGCACAGCGCAATCAGCATACGGCCATGATTTTTGTCTTTCCTTTTCATCGTCTTCCGTTCTTTCTTTTGTTTTGCAACACTTCACTGCCTGTGGTCAGCTTTTATTCCCCATCAGCACCCGAATCTGATTTTCCCGGTACAGGTTCCAGATTTCTCCCTCCAGCCCTGAGTCCGTCACCAGCACGCAGTCCTGCTTCACATCCGCAATTTTCAGAAAGCCGCTCTTCTCAAATTTATCGCTGTCCGCAAGGAACACTGTCTCCCCCGCCTGCTCCATCATTTTCTTCTGGATAGTGCACAGTTCCCGGTCATAATCCATGATTCCGTACTGGATGGACACCGCCGACGGAAAGATAAAGGCCTTGTCCGCGTGAAATCTCTCCAGGGACTCCAGCACCCAGGAACCGTAAAACGCATTTTCCCTTCCCATATAGAACCCGGAACACAGGTATAGCTCATAGCTTTCTTTCTCTTTGAGCGCATCAAAAACGTCCAGTGAATTGGTGACCACCGTCAGCCTCTCGAAACGCTCTCTCAGCATTCCTGCAAATTCTACTGCCGTGCTTCCGCAGTCCACCATGAGGATGTCGGATTCAGAAACCAGCTCTGCGGCATACTGCACCAGCTCCGCCTTCTTCTCCTGGTTTTTCCCGCTCCGCTCTTTCCTGTCCGGATATTCTCCGCTTCGGGGAATCCGCAAAGCGCCGCCATGGACGCGCCTGAGGCAATTCTGCTTTTCCAGCTCCAGCAGATCCCTCCGGACCGTCTCCACAGAAACGCCGAATGCTTTCGTCAGCTCCCCGATTCTGACTGCGCCTCTCGCATTGATTAATTCCACGATTTTCCGCTGTCTCTCCGTACCAAACATTAGTCTCTCCTGTCTTACGCGCACATTGTGTTCAGGCCAACCCCTATGCGGATGCCAGACATGCGTCCAGGTACACCCGGCATGTTGTCCACAGCAAGCAACATAAATCCTTATATATCCACATATTTACAACTATATCCACATTATAACAACCTTTCCCACATATTGCAACAGGAAATTCACTTATTTCCAGGTTTTATGCCCGAATCTGCGCATGAAAAACGGCAGCAGCTCCATTCTGTAAGAGCCACTGCCACAATTTTCACTTCTGTATGAGCGATAGACTTCGCGAAATACCCTTTACCCTTTCCTGACAGCATTCACCTGCGCCACCTGCTCCGCCAGCCGCTCCCTGGTCAGCGGATACGCGCCAAAAATCAGGGCACCTGCCACGCACATGACGGCGGGCACGGCGATGGTGCAGACGATCAGGGCCGTGCGCACCGCCGGCGGCTGGGACTGGGCCTCCCCCTGGAAGCCTGCCGCCTCCAGGATATAGCCCGGGATGGCGCCGCCCACCCCCATGCCGCACTTGGTGATGAAGCCGGACAGCGCCGCGATGGCCGCGTCCGCCCTATAGCCCAGCTTCAGCTCCACGTAGTCCGTGTTGTCCGCCTGGATGCCGTAGGTCAGGGGCATGCACAGCCCGTCGGCGAACCCGGCGATGGCCATGGCCGCCAGCAGGATGGGGATGCTGGTGACATCGATCAGGCGCAGGAGCGGCGCCGTGCCAATCAGGGTCAGGCTCAGCATATAGGCCTTCTTCCTCCCAATCCTTCGAATCAAAGTTCCCACCAGCAGCGTAGCCGGAAGCAGCGCGCACAGCTGCACCACGCTTACCACGCTCATCAGCTTCAGATTCCCTATCACATAGGTGAAGAAATAAGCCAGGGTGGTATTCATCACATATTTCCCAATCATGTAGATCAACGCGGCGGAAAAGGTGATCGCCACCGGCTTCTGGCCCAGGATGCGGAACAGATCCTTTATCTGATAGCTGTCCTTCCCCGGCTGGGCCTGCACCCGCTCCTTCAGCCCCAGCGCGCCCACGATGGAACAGCCCGCGATCACCGCCGTGGCGATCAATACCAGATTGATATAGCCCTCCTTCTCGGAGACATTGCCGATGATCACAGGGGCGCTTAAGTTCACCAGAAAGGAGCCCAGGGTGTACACGAAGCCCTTCTGGGAGCTTAAAGCGCTGCGCTCCTCCATATCGAGAGTCATCACCGGCAGCATGCTGTTGAGCGAAATGTCCATCACCGGGAACAGCACCCCGATCATCAGGTAGGTCACATAGGCGATGGCCAGCTTCCCGGAGGTGGCCATCAGGGGCGCGAACCAGATCAGCAGGAAGTTCAGGGAGCACAGCGCCGTGCCCACGATCAGGGTAGGGCGGAAATGCCCGTGCTTCGTGGTGGGCAGCCGGTCGATGAGAAATCCCATAAAGGGATCCTTCAGCGCGTCCATCACCCGGGCGATCAAGAACAGGGTGGCGCAGGCCGCCGGGTTCAGTCCTATCACATTGGTGTAGAATATCAGCAGGTAGGACCCCAGTATGGTCTGGATGGGGATATTCCCCAGGTTCGCCAGCGCGAAGCTGATTTTTTCTTTCATGGTGACTTTGTCGCTCATCTGTCTGCCTTTCTCCCTGTGTCTGCTAATGCTCCCACCACGATGCTCAGCCCTCCGCCTCCGTCAGCTTCCTCTCCATCCACTCCGCCAGCCTGATCATGGTCTCCTCCTTGAAGGGGCTGCCCAGGCCCGCGCTCTCCACCAGGCTGGGGAAGTCCATGGTGCCGCTCTCCCTGCACAGGCGCAGATAGCTCTCCCAGCTTGCCTCCCCGTCCTCATGCATCCAGCGGTAGTACCCCAGAGCGCAGATGTCCGCCAGGGCATAGTCGATGGCATAGAAAGGCCAGTGATAGATATGGGGGATGCGCTGCCAGCCCCTGCCCTCCCGCAGGTTCACATTGCAGTCATAGTCCTTGTCCGGGAAATACTCCTTGTCCAGCCTGGCCCAGAGCCCGTTGCACCCCTCCGCCGTCATGTTGGGATCCTCGTACACAAGCTGCTGGAACTCGTCCTGCAGACACTGGTTGATGATCAGCCGCACCGCGTCCTCCAGATGCATGGCCCGGTAGTCCCCGGCCCGCTCCCCGAAGAACAGCTCCATGTAGGGCATGGCAAAGAACTCCATGGCCATGGCATGGGTCTCCGCCATCTCCGAGGTGTTCCAGCAGCGCTCCCGGATTTCCTCGTGGCGCTTCAGATATCCCTGGAAGGCATGGCCGCCCTCATGGCACATGATGTAGGCGTTCTCGAAGGTACCGTCGAAATTGGCGAAGATGAAGGGGGCCCTGTATCTCTCGAATGTAGTCATATAGCCGCCGTCCCGCTTGCCCTTCCGGATCTCCACGTCCGCCAGGCCGTTGTCCAGCAGAAAGGCGATGAACTCGGCCGTCTCCGGGGACATCTCCGTGTACATCTGCCTGGTGGCCTCCAGGCAGGCGGCAGTGCTGCCGGGCCGGGAATCCCCTTCCGCGCCGGGCTCCACGCACACGGGCACCGGATTCCCCTCCGGGAAATGCACCCCGGCATCATATATGTAGAGATGCTCCAGGCCCAGACGTTTTCCTCGCCGCTCCTCCAGCTTCCGGGACAGGGGCACCAGGTATCTCTTCACCAGCTCCCTAAACGCCGCCACCTCCTTCGGCCCGTAGCCGATGCGCATCATGCGGAAGTAGCTCAGCTCCACATAGCTGGAGAAGCCCATGACCTTCGCCTGCCTGCGCCGGTTGTCCAGCAGCTTGTCGAAGATCTCCTCCAGCTCCTGCCTCTGGGCCTCCCAGGAATCGGAGATGGCAAGGGAAGCCCGCTTCCTCACGTCCCGGTCCGGCGACTGGGCGATGAGGGTCATCAGGTTGCGCTTGCGCTTCTCCCCCTCCCAGTCCACGGTTCCGTTGGAGGTCAGCTGATTGTACCGGGCCAGCAGCTTATTCTCCTCCTGGGCCAGCTCAATCAGGCGGCTGTCGAACCCGCTCTGCCCGGCCTCCATGAGGGCGAACGCATAGGATCCCAGAATCTTCTCCATGTCTTTGCGATGGGGCGAGTCCAGGAGCAGCCGGTCGAACTGGTTGGAAAGGTCGCTGAGCTTCGGCCCGATTTCGTCATAATATGCCTGCTCCGCCGCGTAAAAAGCGTCATTCACGTCCATGTCATGCCGTACATAGCACAGATCCATGGCCGTCATGTCCGCCATCAGCTTATAGCGCTTCCTCAGGACGGCCATGCAGGCCTCCGCGTCCCCGGCCTGCCGGAGCTCCTCCATCAGCTGGCCGTAGCGCCCCTCCAGCTCCTCATAGCGCACCCTCTCATAGGGCATTTCCTTAAAATGTATCATCGCTTCCTCCATCCTCTCCCCAATCTTCCGTATCCGGCCCGCTTTCCGCCTCCGTCCCCGGTCTCCCTACATTATACCGGAATACACCGCATTTTCAAGAGCTATCTCAAATCTTCGCCCCATTTCCACCGGGAACAGTAGCCCGGGAACGCTCCACAGGCTTGCAATTTGTCGTCCAGTCCCATAAAATATCTGTAACGAAACCGCCCCGAACCGGATATAGGAAGTAGACGCGTCAAATCGAAAGCAAAGGAGGGGAGGCATGGACGAACTGTACCGACAGTATTCCCGGATCGTATTCCACTTTCTGTACAAAAAATGCAAAGACCCCGCCCTGGCGGAGGACCTGATGCAGGAGACCTTCCTGAAGGCCCTGGAGCGGCTGGACAGCTATGACCATAGCTGCAAGCTCTCCACCTGGCTGTGCCAGATTGCCAAGCACCTGCTCTACCAGCACTGGGACAAAAGCCACCGGGTGCAGCTGGAGGAGCTGGACGAATCCCTCCAGTCCCGCCAGGACACGGCGCAGCACGCCATGGCCCGGGTGGAGCTGGCGGACGTGTGGGACAGGCTGCAGGCCCTGCCGCCTGATGCCAGGAAGACCGTGGAGCTGCGGGTGCTGGGGGACCTGTCCTTCCGGGAGATCGGCGATATCCTGGGAAAGACCGAGAACTGGGCCCGGGTCACATTCTACCGGGCGAAGCTGGCCCTAATCCAGAATGAATGAAACCCGTAAAGGCAAAATCAAATACTCCCGCAGGCGCAGTCCCGGGCGGGAACAAAGGAGATTACTATGAAAAGCAGAGATTGTGATATCGTAAAAGACCTGATGCCATCCTATGTGGACGGAATATGCTCCGATGCCACGAAAGAATATGTGGAGGAACATGCGAAGGAGTGCGATGGCTGCCGCCAGATGCTGGAAGCCTACAAGGCCAATGTGCTCTCCGGCGAGAAGCTGGAGCAGCAGGGAATGGATGGATTGAAGAAAATAAGGACGAATATGAAGTACCAGAACCTGGTCTGTTATCTGGTGCTGGTGTTCCTGGTGTACTGCGGCGTTGAAGTGTTCTTAGCCAACCATGCGGGCTACGCCATCTTCGACAATACTACGCTGCTGCTAGTCATCTGCATTGCCGCCAACCTCCTGGCCTCTTTCGGGTATAAGGCCAAGAACAGGCCGGGGAAGATCCAGTACCTGCTGGGGGCCGCCTCCCTTGTGCTGGATCTGTACTTCATCGCTGTATTCCTTTACGCCGCGTCCGGCATCGCTTCGTATGCCGAGAGGCTGTTCGGCAGGGAGCTGATGCGGGTAGGCCCCTTCCTGGAGCGGCAGCTCATCCTGGCCTTCATAGCCCAGCTCATCTTCTTCGGCTGTAATCTGTGGGCCATCATCCGACAGGAGAAAAGCTGCGGCTGGCTGCTGAACCTGAACATGACCGGCATCTTCCTGATGATCAATTATGATCAATGGCTGAAATATATGGACTCCCGCGAGACTTTGCTGCGCGCCGTTTGCAAGATTACCTTCGAACCCCTCGCCGCCGGCGTCCTGGGGATTGCCGCCAGCCTCATCCTCGCCAGGGCACTCCGGAAAAAGGAGGTCGGCCTCATAGCGGATGGGCAATAGGCATGCCATCGAAACCGCTGAATCCAAAAACAGGGCCGCTGCTCTGGCAGATCATCTGCCTTTGCAGCGGCCCTTATCCCAGCCTTTTCTCTATCTGCTCCTCTGGATCTCCAGCACCTTGTAGGTGAACGTGCCTGCGGCGGTCTCCACCTCCACGTTGTCCCCCACCTTGCAGCCGATCAGCGCCTTGCCCACAGGGCTTTCGTTGGAGATCTTGCCCTTCAGGCTGTCCGCCTCGGTGGAGCCCACGATCTTGTACTCCAGCTCCTCGCTGTACTCGATGTCCAAAAGCTTCACCACGCAGCCGATGTTGATCTTGTCCAGGTCTACCTCGTCCTCTACCACCACCTCGGCGTTCTTCAGAATCTTCTCCAGCTCCTCGATCCTGGTCTCGATATCGCGCTGCTCGTCCTTGGCCGCGTCGTACTCCGCGTTCTCGGACAAATCGCCCTGCTCCCTGGCCTCCTTGATCTTCTGGGCCACCTCCTGGCGGCGCACCACCTTCAGCTCATGTAACTCGTCCTCATATTTTCTGAGCCCCTCATAGGTCAGAATATTTTTCTTCTCCTGCATTTCTTTTACATCCTTCCTGTTCTATTCTTTCTATTTTACGGATTACAATCCCGTCTTGTCCTTGTCTTTTCCCTGTTGTCGATACCTAGACCAGTATACCTTCCTTTTCCGGCAGTGTCAAGGCAGTACAGGGCAGTTGCAGCGTTTTTGTGCGCTTTTCCATATCTCCTTCATGGAAAAATATTTGATTTTCTTCCCTTTTGCCAGTATCCTGCGGCGTTTTTCCTCCACGGAGCGCATGTCCAGCCAGACGCTCCCTTCCGGCGCCGCCGACACCGCCATGTAACTTTCCCCTGTGAAGTCTACGATGCTCACGCTCTCCCGGCTAAAAAGCCTTAGGCGCTTCAGCGCTGCCTCATCCTCCACAAGCTGCAGTTCAATGGCCAACCCGTACTCTGTGTAGAAATCCTCTGTAAAGACGGACAACTCTTCATTCCATTCCGCCTCCAGCAAGATCCAGCGCAGACTCCTCATCCGCCTGACATAGGCCTCCAGCACCTGCGGCAGGCCGGAGGCCGTCCCCAGTATCACGAACCGGGGCGGCAGTGCCGGGAACCCCGCCGCCTGAGAGAACACCTGCTCCACCCAAAACTGTTGCGTATATCCCTGGAATTCCTCCACCGGGAAGTGCTTGCGCCAGAGAGCAGGCAGGATTTCCTGCATCCGGGTATCCTTCTCCCTGCCGGTCTGCCCTCCGCTTTCCGGCAGAGGGCCGTCCGAATCCTGCAGGCCTCTGTCTCCCGCCCTTCCCTGTATGCACTGCGGCCCTGTCAGGGCTTTGCGGATGCTGTCCTCATACACGCACAAGATGCTGTCCATATCCCCCGCAAGCTCCTTTACCTCCAGGGCCAGCCGCTGCATCATGGCTTCTATCTCGCAAAGCACCCGCTCCCTGGAAGCCAGCCAGCGAACCTCCTCCTGTTCCCAGACGCGCCTCCGGGCCAGCTCTCCGCGCCGCCGCTTCCGCTCCATGCGCTTTTGCCGAACCACCCTCCAGGGACGGCATAGCGTCTCCCACAGCCCATGCCTGTCTCCATCCGGCCCACAATGCCATGTCTCTCCCCGCGCACGATGGGCCTGCGTTTCCAGGCCGTCCTTGGCCCCACTCCTCCCCTGTCCAATTCCTCTTTCCTTATGCCTGTCGCCGATCCGCGCTGCATCCACAGAGATTCCCGGTCCATCTGTCCGCTTTTCAGTTCCGGCAAAGCCACCTGTCCCCTCTGGCTTATCCTCGAGTTTTCCCGCAGGCTCCCGACCGGGCCTTGGCTCCGGCACCTTGCCGAACCACTGCCCTTCTCCTACGTCCAGGCCAATCCGTATCAGCAGATAGGTCTTCAGCCCCACAGGCTCTATCTCCGGCTTCTCCAGGCCTCTTTTCTTATAAAGATACAATATGGTGTCCATGCCAAAGTATATGCGCTGTCACCCAAAAATAGTCTCCACTCCCCTGGTCAGTTCTTCCATGGACTCCATGGAATTGATGGTCTGACGAAACCGTGCCGAATGGGGCAGACCTGCGGTGTACCAGGCCAGGTGCTTCCGCATCTCCCGCACGGCAGTGTACTCTCCCTTTGTCTTCAGCTGCAGATTCGCATGCTCCAGCACTATCCGCTTCTTCTCCTGCCTGTCCGGCGGCTCTGGTATCCCGCCGGTCTCCAGATACCGCACCGTATCCCGGAAAATCCAGGGATTCCCCTGAGCCGCCCGGCCAATCATGACCCCATCGCAGCCGGTCTGCTCCAGCATGGCTTTCGCCGCCTGAGGGCTGTCTACGTCCCCGTTGCCGATGACGGGAATCCTCACCGCCTGCTTCACCTGGGCGATGATGTCCCAGTCCGCAAGGCCGCTGTAGTACTGCTCCCTGGTGCGCCCGTGCACCGCGATTGCCGCTACGCCGCAGTCCTCCGCGATTTTGGCGATTTCCACGGCACTGACTCTGTTCTCGTCAAAGCCTTTTCGAATCTTCACCGTCACGGGCTTGTCCACGGCCTTCACCAGCGCCGTCAGAATCCGTCTCACCAGCTCCGGCTCCTTCATCAGAGCCGAACCCTCCCCGTTGTTCACCACCTTGGGCACCGGACATCCCATGTTGAAGTCCAGGATGGAAAAGGGCCGCTCCTCGATGCGCTTTGCCATATCCGCCAGAATCTCCGGGTCGGAGCCGAATAGCTGTAAGGAGGCCGGAACCTCCTCGGGATGGATTTCCAGAAGCTCCTCTGTATTTTTATTATGATAAAAGATGGCCTTGGCGCTGACCATCTCCATACACACCAGCCCGGCTCCCATCCTGCGGCACAGCAGGCGGAAGGGCAAATCCGTCACCCCCGCCATGGGGGCCAGTATCACATTATTGTCCAGCGTCACGTTGCCGATTGTAAGCTTTCCCATCGCGTTTATCCCTTATCCTTTTTACCGCTCTCTGTCAGGGCTTTTTGTTCTTCTCATAAAGAATCCGCAGCCCCTCCATGGTCAGATGGCTGTCGAAGATGTCGATTGCTTCCGTCTCCTGGGCGATGAGCCGACCCAGGCCGCCGGTGGCCACCACCTTCAGATTTTTTAGTCCGCTCTCTTCCCTGACCTTTCTGATAATATACTCGGTCTGGCCTATCTGGCCGTACACCAGCCCCGCCTGCATGCTGCTGATGGTCTCCTGGGCCAGGATGGATTTGGGCTTGCGGATTTCTATCTTGGGCAGCTTGGCCGCCTGGGTCCACAGGGCCTCGGAGCTTATCCCCAGACCTGGGGCCGTGATGCCCGCGGCGAACTCCCCTTTCTCCGTAATCAGGTCATAGGTAGTGGCAGTGCCGAAATCCAGCACCAGTACCGGGCCGCCGTACTTTTCGTAGGCTGCCACCGCATCCACGATGCGGTCCGCCCCGATGGCCCTGGGATCCTCTGTGACGATGCGGATGCCCGTCTTCATGCCGGGGCCCACGCTCATGGGGCGGGTCCTGGTATAGCGCACCAGCGCCCCCATCAGGGCATGCATCACGTCCGGCACCACGCTGGCCACGATGGAACCCTCCAGGTCAGTCGCCTTTATCCCCCGGTTCAGCAGTATCTGGGTAATCAGTACCCCATACTCGTCCGAAGTCCTGGGCATCTTGGTCATAATGCGGAAGGTGGCAAGCAGCTCCTCCTTCTCATACACGCCCAGCGTCATATTCGTATTGCCTACATCTATCACTAATATCATAATGCCCTCTTCTCTGCCCTCTTCTCTCCGCAGGCATCGCCCCTGATCGCACCGGCAGACCGTCGCCATATGCGGAGCCCCTTCTTATGCCCCTTCGCATGCGCCCCTTTATACGCTTTGGCCATGACGGTCAAAACCGATTTCAGCTTCCGGAGCTACAGCCTCAGCACCGCGATCACTTCCTCCTCGTCCATATCGCCAGTCTCCCGGAATCCGAAAGAGCGATACAGATTCCTGGCCACCGCGTTCTCCGGCTCATAGGACAGCCAGCAGTACTGGGCGTCTCCGCAGGGCTTCGTCTGTATAAAGTCCAGCGCGAGCTTCATCGCTTCCCGACCATATCCCCTGTGCTGATAACGCTCATCTATCATGAACCGCCACAGATTATAATTCTTCCTTGCGATTTTTGGGGGATTCTCCCAATACTCGTCCGTATCATACCCCACCATCAGAAAGCCTACGGGCGTATCGTCATCATAGATGCCAAAAGGGAACGCATATCCCCCTCCGGTGATGGCCGTGTAGGCCTCGATGATGCTTGTGTCATTGCCCGCCACAAAGCTCTTCTGTTCCTCCCTGACGCGGAGCCGCAGAATCTCCCAGACATTCTTTCCGTTTACTTTCTCGATTCTTATCATTTCCCCGCCTTCCTGCGCAGCCAATCTTCCTTTTCCCATAAGCCCCGGCGTATCGAGTGCCATCTCCAAATGTATCCGCCAGTGCAAATCAGCCCCGGTCTACGCCTGACCTGACCATACTTCCTAAGGCATTCACGCGAGATATTCCGAAATATCCTCCTTCAGGACGAACACTCTGTAGTAAAGCTGCAGGGATTCGAACAGCTCCTGCCTTCTCCTGCGCATCTCCCCCACCAGCAGGCCGCTGCTGACCTCATCATAGGTGATGTCGTCGTCATCGGCATTGGTCTCCAGCACCACGCTGCCATCCTCCTCAAAGGCTATGGCGAACACGCCGCCCACCTCCTGGGTGAACAGCACGCACAAAATGCGCAGCTCCTCCTTGATCGACTCCGGAATCCCGGCAAACTGTTCGTTGAAATAATATTTCTGCTCATAGGCATTGGCGGCGCAAAGCACCAGGTTCCCGCTCTCCATCTGCCCCTCCTTTTCACACATACCCGTAAATCCCCCGCACGGACACCTCGCCGGCATACACCGCCTCCACAGCGCCGTCCTCCCGCTCCACAAGCAGCTCACCCGTGCTGTTGATGCCCCGGGAGATGCCCCGGTACTCCCCCTTAGGGTCGAGGACGCGCACCTCGCCGTCCTTTCCGGCCAGCATCCCGTTGTACCGCTCTAGAAGCCCCGCCAGATTTCCGTCCCTGCAAAAGATTTCATAATAGCCCTCAAAGGCTTTCATCACATTTACGATGATTTCCGCTCTGGGAACCGGATATCCGCGCTCCTGCTCCAGACAGGCCGCGGTCTGCGCTATCTCGGTGGGAAAGTCCTGCCGTCCCACGTTGATGCCTACGCCCATGACCACATAGTGGATGAACTCCCGCTCCGTGCTCATCTCCGCCAGCATCCCGCAGACCTTCTTCCCGTTCACCACGATATCGTTGGGCCATTTGATGCGGGCCTCCAGGCCGCAGGTCTCCCGAATCCCCTCCGCCACGGCCAGCCCCATCACCAGCGTAACCATGGAAGCCAGCTCCACGGAAAAGTCCGGCTTCAATATCAAAGTGAAATACACATTAGTCCCGGGCGGGCTGCTCCAGGATCTGCCCCGGCGCCCCCGCCCGGCAGTCTGCATGTCCGCCACGATCAGGGTTCCCTCTTTGGCCCCGTTCTCCGCGTCCAGCTTGGCCTGGAGGTTGGTGGAGCCTAATTCCTCATAGAAGCACACCGGCTTTCCGGCCCACCTGGTGTCCATGCGGCTCTCCAGCTCATGCTGTCCGTAGACTGACGTTTCCGCCGCCAGCCTGTATCCCCGGTTCTGCACCGCCTCTATCCGGTAGCCCTCCTTCTTCAACTGTCCCATGGCCTTCCACACCGCCGTCCGGGACACCCCGAAGCGCTCGCACAGCTCCTGCCCGGAGACATAATCCTCCCGCTCCCGCAGAAGCGCCAATATCTTAGACTTCATATCTCAATGTCCTTTCAGAAAACCTACAGCGTGGCATACATCACAGCCTTAATGGTATGCATCCGGTTCTCCGCCTCCTGAAACACCAGGGACTGGGGAGATTCGAATACCTCGTCGGTGACCTCCATCTCCGTGATGCCGAAGCGCTCGCCCATCTGGGCGCCGATTTTGGTCTTTAAATCGTGGAACGCGGGCAGGCAGTGCAGGAAGATGGCCTTCTCTCCCGCATTCTCCATGACGGCCCGGTTCACCTGATAGGGGGAAAGCTCCCGGATCCGCTCCTCCCACACTTCATCCGGCTCTCCCATGGACACCCATACGTCCGTATAGACCACATCCCTGTCTTTCGTCCCGGCAGCCACGTCCTCCGTCAGTGTGATGCTGCCGCCGGTCTGCGCCGCGATTTCCCTGCACTGCGACACCAATCCCTCCTCCGGGAAGTATTTTGCCGTGGTGCAGGCCGTGAAGTGCATCCCCATCTTTGCGCAGGCCACCATCAGGGAATTGCCCATGTTGTAGCGGGCGTCCCCCATATAGGTCAGCCGTATCCCCTCCAGATGACCGAAGTGCTCCCTGATCGTCAGGAAATCCGCCAACATCTGGGTGGGATGGAACTCATTGGTAAGCCCGTTCCACACAGGCACCCTGGCGTACTTCGCCAGCTCCTCCACGATATCCTGTCCAAAGCCCCGGTATTCGATTCCCTCGAACATGCCGGACAGGACCCTGGCCGTGTCCGCGATGCTCTCCTTCTTGCCGATCTGGGAGCCTGCGGGATCCAGGTAGGTCGTCCCCATCCCCAGGTCGTGGGCCGCTACCTCGAAGGCGCACCGGGTGCGGGTGCTGGTCTTCTCGAAGATCAGCGCCACGTTCTTCCCCCGCAGGGTGTCCACCGGAATCCCTTTTTTCTTCTTCTCCTTTAAATCCGCCGCCAGATCCAGCAGATAGGTAATCTCCTCTGTGGTAAAGTCCAATAATTTCAGAAAATCCCGTCCCTTTAAGTCCATCCTCTCAACCTGTCCTTTTCTCTATGATTTGTATAAGACCATGCTTTCGTCTTCTAAAGCTCCGCCTTCCATCTTCCGTAATAAATATACCGCAACATCCTGTCTTTTTCAACCCCAAAACAGCCGGCTCCGGATATTGCTCCGGAAGCCGGCTGTTGGTTGACTGGCAGCATCCGCCAGGCTTACAGACTTTCAGGAATTGTCAAACACTTCCTTATGACCTGCTCTTTGCGCTTTCCTTCCAGGTGGCCGCAAGGCTCGCGATGCCCTGAAGCTCCGCGGGAAGCAGGATCGTGGTGGCCTGGCCGTCCGCCACCTTCTCGAAGGCCTCCAGGCTCTTGATCTTCAGCACGGACTCATCGGCCCCTGCCTCCTTCAGCATGCGGATACCGTCCGCGTTGGCCTGCTGCACCTTCAGGATGGCCTCCGCCTCACCTTCCGCCTCGCGGATCATCTTCTCCTTCTGGGCCTCCGCGCGCAGGATGGCGGACTGCTTGTCGGCCTCCGCACGCAGGATGGCGGATTCCTTGGCGCCCTCGGCCTCCAGGATCTTGGCCTTCTTCTCGCCTTCCGCCCGGGTCACGGCCTCACGCCTCTCGCGCTCCGCCTTCATCTGCTTCTCCATGGCGTTCTGAATCTCAGCGGGAGGGATGATGTTCTTCAGCTCCACCCGGTTCACCTTGATGCCCCAGGGATCCGTGGCGATGTCCAGAGCCGCCCGCATCTTGGTGTTGATGGTCTCGCGGCTGGTCAGTGTCTGATCCAGCTCCAGGTCGCCGATGATGTTACGCAGGGTGGTGGCCGTCAGGTTCTCGATGGCCATCATAGGATTCTCCACGCCGTAGGTGAACAGCTTGGGATCCGTAATCTGGTAGAACACCACCGTGTCGATCCGCATGGTGACATTGTCCTTTGTAATCACCGGCTGGGGCGGGAAGTCCGCCACCTGCTCCTTCAGGTTCACCTTTCTGGCCACCTTGTCCAGGAAAGGAACCTTGATGTGGAATCCCACCGACCATGTGCCCTGGTAAGCGCCCAGCCGCTCGATGACGTAGGCCTGCGCCTGGGGCACGATCTTCAGGCAGGATACCAGCACCGCCAGGATCACCAAAATCAAAATCCCCATGATCCAACCCATTATTGTTCCCATACCCATAATTTTACCTCTTTCCGCGCTTTGTCCAGCGCTTATTTTATTGATGGATGAAAACTACTCCTCTGCTTTCGCCTCTTCAGGCTCCTTCTCCTCCGGTTCAGCTTCCGGGGCCTGTGGTTCCTCGCCTGGAATCCGCGGCTCCTCCTTCGGCGCTTCCGGCTCCTCTCCCGGGGACGCGGTCATAGGCTGCTGCGCTTCCGGTCCCTCCAGGGGAGACGCGTCCATAGGCTGCTGCGCTTCCAATCCCTCCAGGGGGGACGCGTCCATAGGCTGCTGCACCTCCTCCTTGACGGGTGCGCCTACATCCTTTCGCTGTTCCGTCCGCACGATCAGCTTGACGCCGCTGATGGCTACCACGACCACCACGGCCCCGGCCGGAATCCTCACCTTGTCGTCCCAGCTCCTGGCGCTCCACTCCTGGCCGCTCACCGTCACCTGGCCTGTAGCCTGTATGTTGTCGATCTCGCCGATGACGATGGCCTGACGGCCCACCATGCTCTCCACATTGGTCTTCACCCTGTCCCGGTTGAAGTATTTCACCGCGATGGGCCTTGTGAAGAACAATAATGTCAGCGAGACCAGCAGGAACAGAATCACCTGCACGAAAATCGGTGCGTACAGCAGAGCGGCGAATATAGCCACCAGCGCCCCCGCCGCGAACCATATCGTGGTCAGCCCCAGGGTCAGAATTTCGATTACGATGCACAGAATCAATAAGACCATCCAGAAAATCAGCACCATATCCATACCATTTTCCTCCCCTTATCTTTTTCCCTAAGATTCCTTTATCCTAGATTCTAAAACCAGTTTACTATAAAAATGATTTTTTATCAACCTATTTCTTTGCACGATATCCGGGGCTAACGTACAAAAAGGCGGCAGAACATCTGCCGCCCTATAGCTGTCAATAGAATACATGGTTTCCGATCACCAGGCCGTCCCGCCCGTTGTTGCGGCGGAAATGGGTCAGGTCGCCTACATTGGACGCGCCCGCCAGCGCCTCCTGGGCCGCCTGGACACATTCGGCGGTATAGCCGCCAGAAGCGTACACGCTGTTGAGCTTGCCGGTCATGGCCGGCGTGAACTGGCCGGAGGCATATATCACGCCGTGGATGGAATTGGGGTAAGCCCCGCTCCTGACGCGGTTCATGACCACCGCGCCCACCGCCAGCTTTCCTTCGTAGCTCTCAGAGCCTGCCTCGCAGTAGATCAGGGCCGCCAGCAGCATGGTGGTATCCGCGTCCGTGGTGTACTCGCCGTAGTTCTTGTGGCGGGACGCCTCCATCTGGGCTTCCTTCTCCGCCTTCACCCTGGCGTCGATTTCCTCCATGGTCTCCCCGGCGTCGATGACGAAATCCAGCACCAGGAATTCCGTGGACACATAGCCGTCCTCTCCCTCGAAATCGATGCAGACCCAGCCGTCATCGTACTGGTTCAGCACCTCCACTACCTCGCCCCCGGGCAACAGCCCCCAGATGCCCGCGTCCGTGTTGGGCTCCTGCCTCACCCGCAGGGTCTCCGTATCCACGGTGGCCACCATCTTGCCCACGCTGTTCGCCAGGGCCAGGGCATCCTCGTCAAAGAGCAGATACTCGTCCGAGGCCCAGCCGATGATGTTGCCGGACTGGAGCTTGGTCCATCCGTCCCTGCGCTCAAGGATTGTGCCCCCGCAGTCCTTGTACAGCATTCCTACCTTGTCGGATTCCTCGCTGGCATCGCTCCTCACGTTCAGCGCGTTCTGCACATTGGCCATCACCAGCTTGCATTCCTCGGGTTCCTCCTCTTCCGCCGTCAAATCCAGATTCAGCTCCTTCGCCGTGGCGTTCACCACATCCACCGAATTGCCGGAACCCGGATTGAATACCGCGGCCACGCCGCCGCAGGTCTTATCCATGCCCGTCCCCTCGCTGGCCCGGGCGGCCATACCTGCCTCAAGGAACAGACATAATGACATCAATACTGCTGCCACTGTGGTAAACAGCTTTCTGCATCTTGTCATGGTTTTTTACCTCCAAAAACAAATTCTTAAGACTTTGTGTTAAATTCTTTTGTTTTGTTCATAAAGTTATTACAAAGTTATTAAATTTGTTACAGGAGTATCATAACAGATGTTAAGAGAAATGTCAAGTTTTTCATTTTTCCTTTATTTTTTCCTCTGGCGATGGGCCTCGTACAGCAGCAAAGCCGCACTGACAGCGGCATTCAGAGACTCCACCTGCCCCTCCATGGGAATCCTGAGCAGGCCGTCCGCGCGATCCGCCAGCTCCCCGCTCAGGCCCCTTCCCTCGTTTCCTATCAGGAACGCTGTCCCTTTCCGGAAGCAGAAGCCGTCATACTCTTTTTCCCCTGCCAGATGGGCGGCGTAGACGCGGATTCCTCTCTCCCGCATCTGCTCCACGGCCTGACACAGGTTTTCCGTATAGAGGAAGGGAACCCGGTAGATGGATCCCATGGTGGCCCGAATCGTCTTCGGGTTATAGATGTCCACAGTCCCCTGGCTCATGACGATTCCGGTGACTCCCGCGCCCTCGCCGGTCCTTAAGATGGTACCCAGGTTGCCGGGGTCGCGCAGATCCTCCAGCACCGCCA
>CAOOJO010000008.1 GCA_948496895.1 uncultured Acetatifactor sp.
CCCCTGTCATCAGGGCCTTGTAGGCGGTGGCCGCCAGCACCGACACCGCGATCTCATCGGAGAAGAAGTAGGCGCTGCTCTCCCAGAGGCCGTAGGATTCCCACTGGCCGATCCGCTCCAGCTGCTCCTCTATCTTCTTCATCAAATCGGAGATGCCCTTGTTCTCGTAGTTGATGGTCTTGGTCTTGGAGGTTCCCGTGGTGTCCGTCTCCCCCCGGGTGGTGCTCTCCGCCTCCGCCGTGCCCACGCTGTTGGAGATGGAGTGGCTGAAGGAGGTGCTGGAGGTGTAGGAGGAGGACGTGCTTCTAGAGGAGCCGCTGTTGAAGCCCCAGTTGGAGCTGCTGCCGTCCCCCTGGGAGCCTCCGCCGAAGCTGGTGCCGCTGTTGGTCCCGGAGCTGGTCCCTTCCGTGTTGCTGGAGGAATTGCTGTTGGAGTTGGACACGCTTTCGTTCATGGATTTGGTGAAGGAGTTGGTCACGCCCCTGTTCACCGCGTGGCTCAGGTTCTCCCCGTAGGCGTAGGAGAACTTGGAATGGGGAGACAGGGTGGAGTACAGCTCCTCGTAGCCGTGCTTCCTGATGGCGATGGCCTCTCCGCTTAAGGGGGTGGCGAGGAACACCGCGGTGTAGCTCTTCCCCCGCAGGGTATTGACGAACTTCTCCATCCCCTGGACGAACTGCTCCTTCTTCTCCTTGTCCCGGATGGAGGGGACCAGGGAGACGGCGGAGAGGCCCTTTAAGACGGAGCGGCCGTCCTGGCCCCGCTCTATCCCCTCCAGGAACTCGCCTGTCTCCCGGCTGTTCAGCGGCGCTATCTCTATCCCCGGGAAATTGCTCCGCAGGGTGGACTCCAGAATCCTGCCCGCCAGGGGCGCAATCTGCTCGGAGCGGGTGGCGAAATAGAAGCCCACGCCCTTCGCGTTCCCTATGAGGAACACCGCCACCGATACGGACAGGTTGTACAGGGCATTGTAGACGCTGGTGAGCTTGTCCAGCACGTCCTCCTGCTTGTCGAACACCACCTTGGTCATCTGGAAAATCCGCAGCTTCTGGGGGGCCTGCACCGCCCTCCTGTCGAAGTCCAGGATCTCCGCATCGGTGAAATTGTCGAGATACTGCCTGTTGGTGAAGACGTCCGCAACCTGGAACCCCTTTTCCAGCACCGTCAGGGTCTGCTGCCGGTCCTGCTCCTCCCGCACAAGCTGCATCTGCTTTTCATGTGTCACTTTACCCCTCCCATAAATCATGCCTTATGCACCGATTTCTTGTTTCAACATTTTCATCTCATTATACTTCACGTTTTGTGTTTGGTCAACACATATTGTGCTTTATATCTGATTTACTACGCTCTGATGTTACAATGAATAAAATAAGTCCTGTTTTGGAATGCTTCTGTGAAAGGGGATAATATGCGACTTGGTAGCATCTTGAAGGAACTGTTGGATCTGCACAGCATCACGCAGAAGCAGCTGGCGGAGACATTGGATCTGTCGCCCTCGGCTCTGGGCAACTATATCCAGGGCACCCGGGAGCCGGACTACGGCACGCTGATACGAATTGCCGATTATTTCCGCGTCACCACGGATTTTCTATTGAGCCATACCACAGACAGCCCACCCCCGGACAGGGAAAGCCACCGGGAAGAGCTCCTGATCCATATCTTCCGCTCCCTGACGGAGGAGCAGCAGGAATTCTACCTGGAACAGGGACAGATTTTTCTGCGACAGAACAGAAAAAAAGAGTCCTCCCCTTCATCCCCCGACCGGGAAAATGACTGGAAGGTCTCATAACAAAGGGGCTGCCGCTTAACGCGGCAGCCCCTGGGGGATTTAACTGTCTATTTTCCTATGATGTCACATCTCACTCCCCGTCCGGCTCCTCCAAAGCTTTCCGGTAGCTCTCCAGGATGACCTCCTGGATGGCTTCCCTGGTGGAAGCATTGATGGGATGGGCGATATCCTTGTACTCCCCATCTGCCGTCCTCTTGCTGGGCATTGCGATGAACAGGCCTTTGTCTCCTTCTATCACCTTGATGTCATGCACCACGAACTCCTCGTCCAGGGTAATGGAGACAATCGCCTTCATCCTGCCTTCCTTCGCAATCTTGCGCACGCGAACATCTGTAACCTGCATCTTTTAAACCCCCTTATTCGGAATCAAAAGCCACCTATGTCACATCGTGTATCTTTCGTTTCTCTCTACTACAATGCGAATCTGCCCATCTTCCCCCACATAGCGGGAATTTGCCCGAATGGTGCTATGGCTTTCTAAGATGCAATTCTCGATGTAAGTGTTGTCGCCGATGTACACATCATTCAGAATGATGGAATTCTTGATGACACAATTATTGCCTATATAGCTCTTCTTGAATACTACGGAATTCTCCACGGTGCCGTTGACGATGCAGCCGCTGGATATCAGGCTGCCCCGCACATCCGCCCCCATATTGTACTTGGCGGGGGCCAGGTCGTCCACCTTGGAGTAGATGTCCGGGTACTGCTTGAAGAAATAGCCGCGCACCTCGGGCTTCAGGAAGTCCATGTTGGTGGCGTAGTAGTCCTCCACGGAGGCGATGTTCCTCCAGTAGTCCCGTATCTTGTAGCCGTAGATCCGCTTCACATCCTTATAGCGGATGAGGATGTCCCTGACGAAATCGTACCTGTCCTCCTCGTTGCACTTCTCCACCATCTCTATGAGCTGGCGCCTGCGGAGGATGTAGATGCCGCAGGAGATGACCCTGGACTTGGCCTGCAGAGGCTTCTCCTCGAACTCCTCGATGCGGCTCTCCTCGTTCATGCGGATGGTGCCGAACCGCTCCAGGTTCGCGTTAGCCCCCATGTCCCGGCAGACTACGGTGATGTCTGCCTTCTTCGCGATGTGGTATTCCATGACCTTATTAAAGTCCATCTTGTACACGCCGTCCCCGGAGGCCACCAGCACATAGGGTTCATGGCTGCTCTTCAGGAAATCCAGGTTCTGGTAGATGGCGTCCGCCGTGCCCCTGTACCAGTTGCTGTTCTGGGCGGTCACCGCGGGCGTGTACACATACAGGCCTCCCTGCTTGCGCCCGAAGTCCCACCATTTGGAGGAGTTCAGGTGCTCGTGCAGGCTACTGGCATTGTACTGGGTCAGCACCGCCACCTTCTGGATGTGGGAGTTGGACATGTTGCTTAAGGTAAAGTCTATGCTGCGGTAGCTCCCGGCGATGGGCATGGCGCATACGGCCCGCTTGTGGGACAGCTCCCGCATCCTCCGGTTGTTGCCTCCGGCTAAAATGATTCCGATTGCCCTCATAGCTGCTCACCTGCCTTAATCAAAGTTTTGCCGCCCGGCAGACAGGAGTTCTCGTAATCCAGGCCCGTGGTGACACCCGAAATCACTGCGTTCTTTCCCACCGTGATATCGTTGGGGATGACGCTGCGCTCCCCCACGGTCACGATATCGTGGTTGTAGATATGCGGCGCGAGCTCATTCTCCGCTGACCCTCCCACGCCCAGCCGCACATGGTCTCCTATCCGCACCTCCTCCGCCACGATAGACTTGTTCACCTCGCAGCCGTTCCCTATCTGGGTCTGGTTCATGATGATGGAATCCCGGACTACCGTGCCCTTGCCTATGGTGACCCCGCAGCCTATGACGGAATGGTAGACCTTGCCGTAGATATCCGTCCCCTCCCCGATGATGCTGGTCTCCACCAGGCTGTCCGCCGAGAAGTACTGGGGCGGCTGGATCTCGCTCTTGGTGTAGATCTTCCAGTATTCCTCGTAGAGATTGAACTCCGGCACCACGTCGATCAGCTCCATATTGGCCTCCCAGTAGGAGTGCAGGGTGCCCACGTCCTTCCAGTAGCCGTTGAACTCATAAGCGTAGAGGAACGCGCCCTTCCGGTGGCAGTAGGGGATGACGTGCTTGCCGAAGTCCAGCGCGGGCTGCTCCGCCATGGCCACCAGAGCCCTCTTCAGGGTCTTCCAGTTGAAGATATAGATTCCCATGCTGGCCAGGTTGCTCCTGGGGTTTTTCGGCTTCTCCTCGAAATCCGTGATCCTGCGCTTCTCATCGGTAATCATGATGCCGAAGCGCCCGGCCTCCTCCATGGGCACCGGCATGACGGCGATGGTCACGTCGGCGTTGTTCTCCTTGTGGAAGTCCAGCATCAGCTCGTAGTCCATCTTGTAGATATGGTCGCCGGAGAGAATCAATACATAGTCAGGATGGTAGCTCTCCATGTATTCCAGGTTCTGGTAAATGGCGTTGGCCGTGCCCGTATACCATTCGCTGTTGGAGCTCTTCTCATAGGGCGGCAGCACCGTGACCCCGCCGATGTTGCGGTCCAGGTCCCAGGGGATGCCGATCCCGATATGGGAATTCAGCCGCAGGGGCTGGTACTGGGTCAGGACTCCCACCGTGTCCACTCCGGAATTGATGCAGTTGGAGAGCGGGAAGTCGATGATGCGGTATTTCCCTCCGAACGCCACGGCAGGCTTGGCCATCTTGGATGTCAGTACACCCAGCCGACTGCCCTGCCCGCCTGCCAGCAGCATGGCAATCATCTCTTTCTTAACCATGGTTGTCACCCCTGTCTTCGCGTTTTGCCGCAGCTTCGCGCTCCGGCGCGCATGGAATCAGAAGTTGGCACAATGTCCTTCTGTGCCAATATTATTCCACTGCTTTGCGCGCTTCGGCGCGCGTGGAATCAGAAGTTGGCACAATGTCCTTCTGTGCCAATATTATATCATACGCTCCGACAAAATGGAATATTTAATGTCAAAATATTTATTTTTTATATTCTTATTTGTGTTAAAAATTAACATATTTATAGTGCAGTGCCATGTATATTTGTACATATTTTCTAATTTTTATATTTTATAGCTACAATTCAGGCTGCCGTCCCGGGCATCTGACGGGACTGAGGAATCGCATTTCATGTTGATTTTTTTTCGCCGACGGTGCTATAATATGGATAGAAACGAAAATCCAACAAGGAAGTACAGCGCTATGTATACAATCGATTTCAATCATCCCTGTTCCCTCTACTTCGTGGGCATCGGCGGCATCAGCATGTCCGGCATGGCCCTGCTGCTGCAGGACGCGGGCTTTTTCGTCTGCGGCTCCGACCGTGCGAAGAGCGCCGCCACCGAGATGCTGGAGGCACAGGGGATTACCGTATTCTATGGACAAAGGGCTGAGAATATGACCGAGGCCGGGCCAATCGACTGCGTGGTCTTCACCGCCGCCATCCACCCCGACAATCCGGAATACAAGGAGGCCCACGACAGGCTCCTCCCCTGCCTCACCAGAGGGCAGCTTTTGGGCCAGATCATGAAGCACTACCAGACCCCCATCGCCGTCAGCGGCACCCACGGCAAGACCACTACCACCTCCATGGTCAGCGAGATCCTGCTGGGGGCGGGCCTGGATCCCACCCTGTCCATCGGCGGGGTCTTAAAGGACATCGGCGGCAATATGCGCATCGGCCATTCGGGGTACTTCGTGGCGGAGGCCTGCGAGTACACCAACAGCTTCCTGGACTTCTTCCCGAAGGTCGGAGTCATCCTGAACATAGGCGAAGACCACCTTGACTTCTTCAAGGACCTGGAGGACATCCGCCATTCCTTTAGACGGTTCGCCGAGCTTCTGCCCCAGGACGGGTGCCTGATCATAAACGGGGATATCGAGCGGCTGGAGGAGATCACGGGAGGCCTGCGCTGTCAGGTCATCACCTTCGGAACCGGCGATTCCCGGGATTATAGCGCCACCGACATCCGATACGACGGCTTCGGGAACCCCCGCTTCATCCTGCACGGCCCGGGCGGGGAGAAGCGCCCCATCGCTTTGAGCGTGCCCGGGGAGCACAATGTGTCCAACGCCCTGGCCGCCTGCGCGGTGGCGGACTACCTGGCTATCGACGGCGCCGTCACGGCCCGGGCGCTGCGGGACTATCGAGGCACCGACAGGAGGTTCGAGCATAAGGGAACCATCGGCGGCGTCACCATCATCGACGACTACGCCCATCACCCCACGGAGATCGAGGCCACGCTGAAGGCCGCCGCGAACTATCCCCACAGGAAGCTTTGGTGCGTGTTCCAGCCCCACACCTACACCCGCACCAAAGCCTACCTGAAGGAATTCGCGAAGGCCCTGTGCCTTGCGGACGAGGTGGTGCTGGCGGACATCTACGCGGCCAGGGAGACGGATACCCTGGGCATCCATTCCCAGGACCTGCAGCGGGAGATTCAGGCGCTGGGGCATGAATGCCATTATTTCCCAAGCTTTGATGAGATTGAGAATTTCCTGCTGGAAAATTGCATAAAAGGCGATGTGTTGATAACCATGGGGGCCGGAGATGTGGTAAAAGTCGGCGAAAGCCTGCTGGGCTCCTAGTTATCCACATTATCCACAGAAAAGATGGAAATCCGGACTGTGGATATTTTTTTGGACAGACTCCTGGAATCCGCGGGCCACAGAAAGTTGTCCACAGTTTCCACAGTTTCCACAAACCGGCCCGGGGTCCGGGACCCGAAACGGATTCAGGCAATTTGACTATTTCCTTTTTCGAAAGCTTATGCTATACTTTTGCTACTGCGTCAGTCCGGCGCAGGGGAACGATTGTGTTGAGAGGCGGGGAGAACCTATGGCGCGTGTGACGATCTATCCGGACAACCATGTGGATTCCACAGTGGTGTCCAATCTTTTCATCGATGAATATATGAAGGATGCCAATGACGCGCAGCTAAAGGTCTATCTCTATCTGCTCCGCATGATGAACGCCCATCTGGCCACCAGCGTGTCCGACATCGCGGACAGGTTCAACCACACGGAGAAGGACGTGCTGCGGGCCCTGCGGTACTGGGAAAAGCAGGGGCTCCTGAGCCTGGATTACGATGGGGACAAGAACCTGGTGGGCATCCATATCCACGACTTGAACGCCGAGGACAGGACAGGCTCCGGCACCGTCCCCCAGATGCCGGCTTCCTTCGTGCCCATGCCCGCCGCGGGGGAAGACCTCCAGGGAGACACTCTTTCCGCGGAGGCTCCCATGGAGAGCCGGACGGACAGCCAGACGGAGGTTCCGCCGCCTGCCTCGCCCTATGAGAAGCCTTTCTACTCGGCGGACCAGCTGCGGGAATTTAAGAGCAGACAGGAGACCACCCAGCTTCTGTTCATCGCGGAATCCTACATCGGGAAGCCCCTGACGCCCTCGGAAATCAAGACCATCCTCTACTTTACGGACGTGCTGCATTTTTCCGACGACCTGATCGACTATCTGCTCCAGTACTGCGTGGACAGGGGCAAAAAGGATTTCAAATACATAGAGAAGGTGGCGGTGAGCTGGGCGGAGGATGGCATCACCACGCCCGGACAGGCCCAGAAGCGGGCCACCCGCTATGACAAGAATATCTACACCATCATGAACGGCCTGGGCAAGAGCAATTCCCCCACCGCCAGAGAGCTGGAGTTCATCACCCGCTGGCTGAAGGATTACGGCTTTTCCATGGACATCATCATCGAGGCCTGCGAGCGCACCGTGCTGGCCACGGACAAGCACCGCTTCGAGTATGCCGAGAGCATCTTAAGCAGCTGGAAGCGCCAGAACGTGCACCACAAGGCGGACATCCAGGGAATCGACGACCTGCACCAGCAGCGCAGGAAGAACGGCTCCAATCCCCCGAAGCAGTCGGGCAACCGCTTCAATCAGTTCAAGCAGAACAGCTATGACTTCGCTGCCCTGGAGAAGGAACTGGTCAGCAACTAAAGGCATAGGAACAGGAGACCATAATGGCACTGAGCAATTCTCAATACGAAGCCATCATAAAGGGATACCAGCGCACAAGGGACGAGAACCGCGCCCTGGAGGAGGCCCGGAGGCGGGAGGTCTGTGAGGCCATTCCGGAATACCTCCCCCTGTGCGAATCCGTCAGCACCCTCTCCATAGCCCGCGCGAAGCGCATGCTGGAGGGGGATGAGGCCGCGCTCTCAGGGCTTCATGAGGAGCTTGCGGGAATCTCCAGGAGGCGCAGGAGCCTGCTGGCGGAGCACGGCTTTCCGGCGGATTATCTGGATCCTGTCTATCGGTGCCCGGACTGTCAGGACACCGGTTACGTCACCTCCCCGGAGGGGCTTAAGGCAAAATGCCATTGCTTCCGGCAGCAGGAGATTTCCATTCTGTATGCCCAGTCCCATATACAGGAACTGATAGAGCGGGAAAATTTTTCCGTTCTTTCGTATGAGTTTTATCAGGGTGAGGATCTCCGCCGCTTCCAGGCGGCAGTGGACATCAGCCGCAGGTTCCTACAGGAGTTCGAAGGCGGCTGCCAGAATCTTTTCTTCTTTGGCACCGTAGGCACCGGGAAGAGCTTCCTCTCCGGCTGCATCGCCAGGGAGCTTCTCCAGAGGGGCAATTCCGTCATCTATTTCAGCGCCGTCAGCCTGTTCGACACGCTGTCCAGATATACCTTTGACGGACGGCTGAAGGACGGCCTCCAGGATTTCTGCGAGGATCTCTACGGCTGCGACCTGCTGATCATCGATGACCTGGGGACAGAAATCACCAACAGCTTCGTGACCTCGACGCTGTTCTCCTGCCTCAATGAACGCCATCTGCGGGGGAAATCCACCCTGATCTCCACCAACCTCAGCCTGGAGGAGCTCAGGGACCGCTACTCCGACCGAATCTTCTCCCGGATCACCAGCAGCTTTACGCTGTGCAACTTCACGGGGCCGGACATCCGCATTTTGAAGAAGCGCCTGGCCTCGGCTACCTGAATATTTACTTATACGAATCGAAGACTTCTTCCGGACAAAATGCAGAAATATGCACGCAAAAGAGCAGAAAGGGACACATCATGGGCAACCGCGAAGAAAAAAGAAACTTGGAAACCATTCCCGTAGGCTCCCTGGGAATCATAGCGCTGGAGGGCTGCAAGCCCCTCTCGGAGAAAATCGACAAATACCTGGTGAGGTGGAGGGCCGAGCGGGAGAGCGAGCACAAGGAATCCCTGGCCTTCTCCGGTTATCAGCGGGACTCCTACCTGTTGCAGGCCAAGGTTCCCCGCTTCGGTTCCGGGGAGGCCAAGGGGACGATCCTGGAATCCGTCCGGGGCTTCGACCTCTACCTGCTGGTGGACGTGTGCAACTATTCCCTGACCTATCGCCTGTGCGGCCAGGAGAACCACATGTCGCCGGACGACCATTATCAGGATCTGAAGCGGATCATCGCCGCTGTGGGCGGCAAGGCCCGCCGCATCACGGTGATCATGCCCTTCCTGTACGAGAGCCGCCAGCACAAGCGCTCCAACAGGGAGTCCCTGGACTGCGCCCTGGCGCTTCAGGAGCTGGTGCAGATGGGCGTGGACAATATCATCACCTTCGACGCCCATGACCCCAGGGTACAGAACGCCATCCCCCTCCACGGCTTCGAGACCGTGCAGCCGGCCTATCAGTTCATCAAGGGGCTGCTGGGCCATGTGCACGACCTGCAGATAGACGCTGACCACATGATGGTCATAAGCCCTGACGAGGGCGGCATGAACCGGGCCATCTACTGCGCCAATGTGCTGGGCCTGGACATGGGCATGTTCTATAAGAGGCGCGACTACACCAGGATAGTAAATGGGCGCAATCCCATCATCGCCCACGAATTCCTGGGCACCAGCGTGGAGGGGAAGGACATGATCATCATCGACGACATGATCTCCTCCGGGGACAGCGTGCTGGAGGTGGCCGCCGAGCTGAAGAACCGCAAAGCGCACAAGATATTCGTCTTCTCCACCTTCGGGCTGTTCACCAACGGCCTGGACAAATTCGACCGGGCCTATGAGGAGGGCATCATCGACCGGGTGCTGACCACGAACCTGATCTACCAGACACCGCAGCTCCTGCAGCGGGAATGGTACATCAACTGCGACATGAGCAAATACATCGCCTATATCATCGATACCCTGAACCATGATTCCTCCATCAGCGACCTGCTGAATCCCAATGAGAGGATCACCAGCATCGTGGCACGGTATAAGAATGGAGAATTGTAAATTGTAAACTTATTCGTTTTTATGGTTGACATTTTGTCCGCGCTATAGTATACTCCTAAATTGTCACCCGTTCATTATTTAAGGTTGACAATCAGAAGAAAAGAGAGGTAAGCAAAATGAGCAACCATCCTATCGCAACGGCGACCCGAGGGCTGAACGTAAAGCAACTGGCCCTCACAGGCCTGATGACAGCAGTCCTCTGCATCCTGGGCCCTTTGTCCCTGAACATCCCCATCAGCCCGGTCCCCATATCCCTGGGCTTTCTGGGAATCTATTTCATCTGCTCCGTGCTGGGCATGAAGCTGGGCACTTTGAGCGTCGTCGTCTACATCCTGCTGGGGCTGGCCGGGCTGCCTGTGTTCACAGGCTTCACAGGCGGCCCCGGGAAGCTCTTCGGCCCCACCGGCGGCTATATCATCGGCTATACCTTCATGGCCCTGCTCTGCGGCCTCGGCGGGGACAAAGGGAAAGGCAGGCTCCTGCCCACCCTGGCCAGCATGATTCTGGGCAGCGCGGTGGGGTATCTCTTCGGCACTGTGTGGCTGGCCCGCCAGCAGTCCATCGGCTTCGTGCAGGCTCTGTTCCTGGGCGTCATCCCCTATATCCCTGTGGACATCGTGAAGCTCGCCGTCGGCGTGGCCGTGGGAAGCAGACTGCGCAGGCGGCTGCTCCAGGCCGGGCTCCTTGTTCCCGCTCAGGCTCCGGTAAAGGTGTCATAGAGCGTCACCACATTGTCCTGGGCATCATACATAGTGATGGCCCCGCATTCAATGGGAAGCACCAAGGCGAAGGGCTGCCTGGCGTCCACCTGGATGGTCTCCTGCTTCACATTGTCGTCCACCACGATCTTACATACCTTGTCCTCGTTCAGGGAGAGCAGCGCGATGCCTTTGTCTTCGAACACTATGCCCTTCACGCCCTCCTCCATATAGGCATCCGTGCCTCCCTGTCTGTAGAAGTAGCCGTATGACAGGCCCTCTCTGGTCAGATAGATGGAATAAGCGTAGTTCTCCTTCTCCTCGTCATAGAAGAGCATGGCGCACATGTCCTCATTGACCGCCTGGGCCATCTCCCAGCCCTTCTCCACGTCCTGCTTCTCCCTGGCGTCCTGCTCCAGCCTGCTCTTCGACACGCCGAATATCCCTGCCTGCCATATGATCAGAAAGGCCAGCAGAATGATCAGCACCAGGCCTATCAGCGCCGGTATCTTCTCTACCTTCATGTCCCTTACCTCCCGGTTCCAGTGTAATGTATCTTTACAAGCATAGTATCCCTCTTTGTCAATATTTTACCATGATTTTGTGCGCTTCAGCGCACATGGAATCAAAAGTTGACACGATGCCCTTGTGTGACAATATTTTACCACACATTTCCAAATCCGTCCAGCCGTAAAACAGGCCTGACTTACATGGCAGGCCCTTTAGTCCCGCAGGTAGGTGATGAACTGGTTCCCGCTCTCCTCGAACCGGGCCGCGGCCTCGCTGTTGCGCAGGGTATAGATGGTACCGGTGGAGGAATCCAGGATGCCCACCTCGGCCTCGTTGAAGCCCACCAGCAGCACCGCGCTGTCCTCCAGCAGGGCCAGCACGGGAATGTCCTGGTTCACATAATACAGCACCGCGTCCAGGCTGCAGCCGGTCAGGTCCAGGAACACGGCATCCGGCAGGCTCTCCTGGAGGATCTCCCGGATGGTCTCTCCCCGCTCCAGATAGTACTGCGTGTTGCGCACCACGCCTTCGTAGCCCAGCATGGTGTCCAGGCAGACGGCCAGCGCGGCTTTCTCCGGCGATGCTTCCGCCTCCTTGATCGCCATGATCTGGTTCTTCGCGGCCCGGTTCCCCCGCTGCCAGATTCTGCGCCCGCTCTCGTCCATGACTCCGCCCGCGGCATCGTAGGCCAGCTCCACGGCCCGGGCGGAGGAGCTGAAGATGCCACAGGCTCCATAGGCTCCGTACACATAGTAGCGCTCCTTCTCCCCTGTCTCCGGCAGCAGAAGCTCTCTGCCGCCCTCGTACACCACTTCCTTAGGCGTCAGCACCATGGCGGACTTGCCCTCCGGGGACTTCCGCAGCCGAATCTCCATGCGCCTCTTATACCGCTCCGTGTCCACGGCAGTCACCGTGTTCCGGCCTGTCTCCCCCTCCATGTTGTTCATGACATGGTCCGGCTCTATCTCCTGATAGGCGCCGGACTCCAGGCGCATGGCCCTGTCCAGGGTAATCTGGTTGTCGGCCACGGTGCAGTCTGTGACATAGATTCCCGTCTGCCTGTACTCCTTCAGCAGCTCGCCGTCGGAATTGCAGATACATATGGTATACATGGGAAAGAGAATCCTACCGGAATGCTCCTCCACCACATCCGGCTCATAGGCTATGCCGTAGATGATATCCTCGTCCATGAAGCCCAGGGGGCGGATGGCCTGCCCCTGGGGCACCGTAATGCTTTTCTGGACATCGCTGCTTAAGTTTCGGATGTTCAGCACATTGCTGTGGTAGATGTCCTCCCCGGAGGGCCATACTACAATCTTGTGGTTCTCCGACACCTGAAGCCCTTCGTCCTGGACAATCTCTATCAGCCTGGAAAAGGTTTTCTCCACCAGGTCGATTCCGTATACCCCGCCGTCCAGCATGAGGTAGAGCTTCTGCTCCCGGTTCAGATACAATAGCCGCTCCATCTGCACCGCCAGGACGGAATAGGGCCTGTCATAGGGGATGTACAGCAGTTCCTCCACTGTGTTCTGTCCGCTGTCATAGGTGTAGACCTGGATGCCCACCTCCCCCTCATGCCTTCCCCGGTTCATGTACCCGTAGACGGCGAACTGCATGTTGCCGCCCTCGTCCACGTCCAGAATCTTGATGGCATGCTGGTCGTACATGGTGCGGGCGTCCGCGTTCTGCGCGTCATAGAAGCTGAAGGCCAGGGTGAGCTTGTTGGTGGTGATATTGTAGCAAAAAAGGCGGTTCGCCACCACGAAAGCCACTACGTTTCCGTCTTCGCTCTCCCGCATGTCCACATCTGCCCCGGTAATGCCCAGCGCCAGCCTGTCGTCCACCCGCAGCCGCTCCTCATCGGGTATCTGGTCCATGGTCCGCTCATAGCTCAGCAGGTAGATCCTGTCCTCGGTGTAGCGGATCCGGTAATGCTCGCGCATCCTGTAATAGGTGGTCTCCCGCTCCTCCGAGGTAGCCACCATGTAGTCGATGAGAAAGGAGGCCGTCTGCTCTCCGATTTCCGTGAGCTGCAGCATAGGCTCCCCAATCTCCTCCACCTCCAGCTCCCCCCAGGTGAGCTGCCGGAAGCTGCTGTAGATGTTCACGCTGTGGTAAGAGCTGTTGTCCTCCAGCCTGGCGTTGGATTCCATATATTTCGTCAGCTCCCTTGCCGCCTCCTTATCGTAAAGGCGCTCATGGAAATCCAGGCAGAAGGCCGTTTTCTCCTCCACATGCAGGCTGTCGCTCCATATGACCCTGGTGTAATAGGACACCTGCCTGTCCCCCTCCAGGGTGAGCAGCACCGTCAGCAGATATTCGGTATCCCGTTCAATCAGATCCTTCAGGGCGATGCGCCCGCTGATCTCCCCTTCCGTCTCCACATAGTCCGTGACTTCGCTGTCCTCAATCAGCCTGGAGCCGTCCGCGCTCCTCACCTGCATGGCGATGCCCGTGACCCGCGCCCCGAAGGTCTCCACCAAAAACCCTGCATCCCTGTCCTCTCCCAGCACGGTCACGGTCTCCCTCTGAAAGGCCATGTCCACCGCATTGCCGTAGCCATGGAGCTGGTTGCATGCCGTACCCCGCATCACCATGGTGACTAACGGGAAAGTGGCAGGGGCCATTTCCATGGTCAGGTTGTCATGCCCTCTGTTCATGAATTTGTTCACGATGGCCAGCGCCGCCAGAAAGACCAGGCAGCAGACCGTAAGCTTAATGATGGTCTTCTTCATACAACAGCTCCTTCAGGGCAGGATCCACATGCAGAAACTCCATGGTGCGGGCAAGGTCCTCGGATTTGCGCGCCCAGGCGCTCCCGGGGCGCATGGCATCGGACTTCACCGCCCGGATCATCAGGTTCTTGGGCGTGTGCTCCATGTCGATGAATTCCAGAATCTGCACATCATACCCCTTCTCCTCCAGCAGGTCGGCCCGCAGGGCGTCCGTGATCAGCGCCGCCACGCGCTCTTTGATCACGCCGTAGCGCAGAATGGGCGCCAGCTCCCCGCACTGTATCTGGCCGTTCAGCTCATGCTGGCAGCAGGGCACCGCCAGGATCACGTCGGCTCCCCACTTCACGGCCTTCTCCAGGGCATAGTCCGTGGCCTTGTCGCAGGCGTGGAGGGAGACCACCATGTCCACCTTTTCCGCGTCCCGGAACTCGCTGATGTCCCCCTGCTGGAAGCGCAGCCCGTCGTAACGCAGCTGCCTGGCCAGCTCGCCGCAGCGGCTGATCACATCCGCCTTCAGATCCAGACCTGTCACCTGGATGTCCCTGCCCTGGAGGCGGTTGAGATAATAGTACATGCCGAAGGTCAGATAGGATTTCCCGCACCCGAAGTCCACGATGCGGATAGGCCGGTCTGCGGGAAGCTTCTCCAGCACATCCTCGATGAACTCCAGGTAGCGGTTGATCTGCCGGAATTTGTCGTATTTCGCCCTGACCACCTTCCCCTCCGGGGTCTGCACGCCCAGGCTCACCAGGAAGTCCACCGGCTCCCCCTCGGGCAGGATATAGCGCTTGGAGCGGTCGTGGGACATGTCCGGGAGCGGGGCCGGAGCCTGGTCCTTACGCCTGGTCTTGATGGACACAGCGCCCTTTTTGCTGACCAGGACGCTGGCCTCCAGACAGGCACAGCTCACCTGGGCCTGCCTGAACAGCCGCTCCATATAGCCTGTCAGGCGCTCCTCCAGCTCCTCCCGTTCCAGGTTGGTATGGAACACCTGGGCGCCCCGGTACAGGGTCTCCTGAAAGCAGGCCCTTCCTTTGATCAGCACCGGGCGCAGCTTCACCTTGGAGGCTTCCCCCGAATCCCTTGTATTGCTCAGTGTGATCTGTATGATATTTTGATCCGGCAGCTGCCGGAAGAATTCTCTCAGTTTATCCATGGAAACCCTTTCGTCCCTCGGAGCAGATATGCGGAAAAACGCGTGCTCCGTTTCGTAATGCCGCCATTCCCAACCGGGAGGGCTTTAAATCCATGCAAAAAAGCTCCCTCTGCGTCCACCGTGACGGCGCTTGTATATCTCATTAAACAGAAGAACCTGAATCATGTCCTCTGTGGGCGGGTTCTCCTCCTCGCCCTCCAGAATCCGGCACATAGACCCTGCCAGGGCCTGAAGGCTGTACCTGTCCGGGTACTCATCGTAAATCATTGCGCCCTCGTAGTCCGCCCTGTCCAGGATCTCCGCTATCCGTCTCTGATAGCGCCTCACATCGACGGGATACATCTGCTGCAGATATTCCAGATCCTGCAGCAGCTGTGCTTCATTCTGCGCACCCCGGTAGTCCGGGTAGGTCATATAAAAAGGAAGGGGCCCGTTCCAGCCCCTTGCCCTGTCCTCCGGGAGCGGCTGTAACAGTTTCGAGTGAAATTCCATATGCATTCCTCTTTGGGTTTTTAACAGCATATGCGCGTTTTCCTCTGACTGTTACAGGCGATGGTCCACTGCCCCGCTCCGGTTCTTTTTAATTGCAGAACTGATAAAATCACTTTAATACCTGTATCCGTGCGACCGCACGCTGCAGCGCCGTCTCAGCCCTGGCCAGGTCCGTGTTGGCCGCCTTGCCCTGTAAGCGCCTCTCGGCCCGCTCCATAGCGGATTTCGCACGGTTCTCGTCTATCTCGCCGGGCCATTCAATCGTCTCTGCCAGAATCGTCACACCCTCCGGCAGGATTTCCGCGAACCCCGCATGCAGGGCCGCCTTCTTCTCCCCCGCCGGCTCATGGATGTAAAGGATGCCAGGCTTTACGATCACTGTCATGGGAATATGCCCCGGCAGCACGCCGATCTCTCCCTCTGTGGTGTTGAATTCCACCATCTCCGCCTGGCCCTCGAAGAAGACCCTGTCAGGCGTGATGATGCGCACAAGGAAGCCGTTCTTCTCTGCCATAGTCGCCCTCCGTCCTTATGATACCCTTGCCAGCACGTCGTCGATGCTGCCCGCGTTCAGGAAATAGCTCTCCGGGATATCGTCATGCTTGCCCTCCAGGATCTCCCGGAAGCTGCGGATCGTCTCGTTGATAGGTACGTATTTGCCCTCCATGCCGGTGAACTGGCCTGCCACGAAGAAAGGCTGGGACAGGAACCTCTGCACCTTACGGGCGCGGGATACTACCAGTTTGTCTTCCTCCGACAGTTCGTCCATGCCCAGGATGGCGATGATGTCCTGGAGCTCCTTGTAGCGCTGGAGAATCTCCTGCACGCCCCTGGCGGTCTGGTAATGCTCGTCGCCCACGATCCTGGGATCCAGGATGCGGGAGGTGGACTCCAGAGGATCCACTGCCGGATAGATGCCCAGCTCCACGATGGAACGGGACAGCACGGTGGTGGCGTCCAGATGGGCAAAGGTGGTGGCGGTGGCCGGGTCGGTCAGGTCGTCCGCAGGCACGTACACCGCCTGTACGGAGGTGATGGAGCCGTTCTTGGTGGAGGTGATCCTCTCCTGCAGGGCGCCCATCTCCGTCTGCAGCGTGGGCTGGTAGCCCACCGCGGAGGGCATGCGGCCCAGCAGCGCGGACACTTCGCTTCCCGCCTGGGTGAACCGGAAGATATTGTCGATGAACAGCAGCACGTCCTTGCCGCCCTTGTCACGGAAGTACTCCGCCATGGTCAGTCCCGACAGGCCCACGCGCATCCTGGCCCCGGGGGGCTCGTTCATCTGACCGAACACCATGGTGGTCTTGTCGATGACGCCGGATTCCGTCATCTCGTGGTAGAGGTCGTTGCCCTCACGGGTGCGCTCTCCCACGCCGGTGAACACGGAATATCCGCCGTGCTCCGTGGCGATGTTGCGGATCAGCTCCTGAATCAGAACCGTCTTGCCCACGCCTGCGCCGCCGAACAGGCCGATTTTTCCACCCTTCTGATAAGGGCAGAGCAGATCTACGACTTTAATGCCTGTCTCCAGAAGCTCCTTCTCCGTGGCCTGTTCCTCGAATTTGGGCGCAGGCCTGTGAATCGGCTCATAGGAGACTCCCTCCGGAGCCGGCTTGTTGTCGATGGGCTGGCCCAGGACGTTGAAGATGCGCCCCAGGGTCTTCTCGCCCACGGGAACGGAAATCGGCGCCCCGGTGGCCACCGCGTCCATTCCCCTCACCAGACCGTCGGTGCTCCCCATGGCGATGCACCTTACGGTGTCGTCGCCCAGATGCTGGGAGACCTCCACGGTCAGCTCGTTGCCGTCTCTGGTAGGAATGCGAATCGCTTCGTTGATTTCAGGCAGCTTACCCTCATCGAAGCGGATGTCCAGCACCGCGCCGATGACCTGAGTAACCTTGCCTCTGTTTTCTCCTGCCATTTCTACCTCTTTCCCGCCCGCTTGCGCGGGCATAAATCTCGTTTCTGTATTACACAGGTCTCTTACGCCGCATCGATCAGCCTAACGCTTCCGCGCCGGCTATGATCTCTGTCAGCTCCTGTGTGATGGAGCCCTGGCGGGCCCTGTTGTATTTCAGCGTCAGATCGCTGATGATTTCCTCCGCATTGCTGGTCGCATTGTCCATGGCCTGCATACGCGCGCCGTTCTCGCTGGCCACCGATTCCCGTAGCGCCCCATAAATCAGGCTGGTGACGTACTTGGGGATGAGCTGGTTCAGCGCCTCCGTGTCCTCCGCCTCGAAGTTCATGATGGCAGTGGCCTCCCCGGAGCCCTCGCTCTGGGCCGCTTCGGCATCCACCTCCACCGGAAGCAGGCGGAGCAGCGTGGGCACATGGCTCACGGTGTTCTTGAAGCCGGTATAGGCCAGGTAGATCTCCCCGATCTCCCCCGCCGCGAAGGACTCCAGAAGCTTTGCCGACAGCGCGGCGGCATCCGCGTACACGGGGCTCTCCACGATATCGTTGTCGCACTCCTTCACCGCGTAGCCGTTACGGACAAAGGCCTCACGCCCCTTATTGCCCAGGCAGTAGATGTCCAGCTCCTCCTTCTTCCACTGAGGATGCCTGGTCACCAGCTTCGTCACATTGGAATTGTAACCGCCTGCCAGTCCACGGTTGGACGTAATCACGATTACCGCTTTCCGGCTGGATTCTCCGGGCGTCAGATAAGGATGGTCGATATGCCCCACGCGCTGGAGGATATTATTCACCGTGTCGTACATGCAGGTGAAATACCCCTTCGAACGCTCCGCGCTGGCTCTGGCACGCTGCAGCTTCACAGTGGATACCAGCTTCATGGCCTTGGTAATCTGCTGCGTCCCCTGGATGCTGCTCTTGCGACGCTTTATATCACGCATTGATGCCATATTCTATATCCTCTTTCTATTTGAACTGCTTCTTGAACTCCTCGATCGCCGTCTTCAGGATGTTCTCCGTCTCGTCGGAGATCACCTTCTCGGAGGCGATGTTGCCGGGAACCTCGGGATACTTGGTGTCCAGGAACTCGAAGAATTCCTTCTCGAACCTGGTGATGTCCTCCGTAGGCACGTCCAGGAGATACTTGCGGGTCACGGCGTAGATGATGATGACCTGGTACTGGACAGGCATGGGAGCGTACTGGGGCTGCTTGAGCACCTCCTTGACGCGCTCGCCCTGGGCCAGCGTCTCCTTGGTATTGTCGTCCAGCTCGGAGCCGAACTGTGCGAAGCTCGCCAGCTCCCTGTACTGGGCCAGCTCTGTACGGATGGGGGCCGCGATCTTCTTCATGGCCTTAATCTGGGCAGCGCCGCCTACACGGGACACGGAAAGGCCCGCGTTGATGGCGGGACGGAAGCCCGCGTTGAACATCTCCGTCTCCAGATAGATCTGGCCGTCTGTGATGGAGATCACGTTGGTGGGAATGTACGCGGACACGTCTCCGGCCTGGGTCTCGATGATGGGCAGGGCCGTAAGCGACCCTCCGCCGTACTCCTCGTTCATCCTGGCCGCGCGCTCCAGCAGCCTGGAGTGCAGATAGAACACGTCTCCGGGATAGGCCTCACGCCCGGGCGGACGCCGAAGCAGCAAAGAGAGCGTGCGGTATGCGGTAGCATGCTTGCTCAAATCGTCATACACTACGAGGACGTCTTCCCCTTTGTCCATCCACTCCTCGCCGATGGCGCAGCCAGAGTAGGGAGCGATGTACTGCAGCGGCGCGAGGTCGCTGGCAGTGGACACCACTACGGTAGTGTAGGCCATTGCTCCGTATTCCTCCAGGGTCTTCACGATATTGGCAATCGTGGAGGCCTTCTGGCCGATGGCGACGTAGATGCATTTTACGCCCTGGCCCTTCTGGTTGATGATGGTATCGATGGCGATGGCCGTCTTGCCTGTCTGGCGGTCGCCGATGATCAGCTCACGCTGGCCCCTTCCGATGGGAACCATGGCGTCGATGGCCTTGATGCCCGTCTGGAGCGGGGTGTCCACGCTCTTTCTGGTGATGACGCCGCTGGCCACGCGCTCAATCTGACGATATTTGCTGGTCTGGATAGGGCCCTTGCCGTCAATGGGCTGTCCCAGCGCATTGACCACGCGCCCGGTCAGCGCGTCCCCCACCGGAACCTCAACCACCCGTCCGGTGGTCTTGACAGTGTCGCCCTCATTGATGTTGCGCGCGCTGCCCAAAAGTACCACGCCCACGTTATCCTCTTCCAGATTCAGCACCATGCCGTAGACTTCGCCGGGAAATTCCAGCAGCTCGCCCTGCATGGCATTTTCCAGTCCATGGACGCGGGCGATGCCGTCCGCCACCTGGATGACCGTGCCCACGTCGGACACATCCAGCGTAGACGCATAGCGCTTGATCTGATCCTTGATAACTGAACTTATTTCTTCCGGTCTTAAATTCATGGATCTGTCGCACCTTTCCTCCAGCGGGTCACCCCAGCTGGATTTGTAATAATTGTTTCTTCAAACCATTCAACTTCGTGCGGACGCTGCTGTCCACCACTCGGTCGTTTATGCGGATGATCATTCCGCCGATGATAGAGGCATCCACCTCGTAATGCATCTCCATTTTGGCATAGCCGCTGGTCGCGAGGAGCCTTTCTTCCACCGCTTTCCTCTGGGCCGAATCCAGCTCCACGGCGGTGGTCACATAGGCCTTGCCGATACGCTGCTCCTCCTTCACCCTGTCGGTAAAATAGGCAAATATGGACGGCAGCTCCTTATAGCGCTCCTTGGAGACCACGATTTCAAGCAGGCCAGCCAGCTCGTCGCTGACCCGGCCCCTGAAGACGTCCTCCACCACCTGGAGCTTTTCCTGCTTGGGAATCCCCGGGTGCCCCATCAGCTCGTCGAACTGGGGGTTAGCTGCCAGTATCTCGCCCACACAGCGGATCTCCTCCATCAGCTCTAAAGTCCTGCCCGCCTCCGCGGCCACCTCATACAGGGCCTCGCCGTATGTCTTGGATACTAATTTAGCCATGTCTGTTCACCCATTTCCTTCAAGGTCTCGTCTATCAGCTGATTCTGCATGGCAGTATCCACAGACGCCGACACGATCTTGCCGGCCATCAGGGACGCGACGACGATGATCTCGCGCTTCACGTCATCGGACATCTTCTGCTTCTCCAGCTGTGCTTCCACACGGGCCCTGTCTAAGATGCGGGCCGCCTCTTCCTTGGCCTCGGCCACGATGGCGTTCTCATTGGCCAGGGCCTTCCTGCGGGCCTCGCTTAGGATGACCTCCGCCTCCTTATCCACTTCCTTCAGCTTCGCCTCGTATTCCTTCTTCAGGCTCTGGGCGTTCTGCATGGCGGTCTTCGCGGTTTCCAATTCATTCCGAATCTTC
>CAOOJO010000009.1 GCA_948496895.1 uncultured Acetatifactor sp.
TGGCCCTGGGCGGGGACATCGGCTGCTCCGGCGGGCCTACGCTGGTGGGGATGGTGTCGGGGGCGCTGGGGGATGACCTGAAGATGGGGGTACTGGCCGGCGTTGTCTTCCCGGTTCTGCTGTTGGCGGGGATTGTTCTCCTTGGGAGGAAAAGGGGGGGCATAAAAAGACAGGGCAGTTCAGGGAGAATGCGGGTGGCTGGAAGGATAAAACATATGGCAAAAAATTTATATCGGCATACCGGAATCCTTACCGTCTGCATGGCTGCGCTTGGCCTGTTGCTCACGGCCTGCGGCGGGTCTGCGGGAGGGGCAGGCGAAAACGGATGGGAAGCTTCCGACACGGGAAAGGCTCCCGGCGGAGACGGTATCGGGGAAGAGGCAAAAAGCGCCCGGCCGGAGGAAGAAGCGAAAGAATGGCCGGGGGAGCAGGATAGCTGTAAGGTACAGGAGCTTGGAGGATATCTGTATGGGCATGTCCTGGCAAGCCCCTATGCCAGCGCGGAAATTATGATAAAGGGCTATGAGGGGGAAGCGCTGGAAACCGACTGGGACGCGCCGTCGGCTTTTCGGTTTGCGGGAGAGGCGGAGGTGACATGGCGTTTCTACAGTTCTCTTGCGGAAATGGAGACGGCGTTGCATGAGGTGTCCCGGCGGGAAGCGGAGGAAGCCCCGTTGCGCTTTCTGTACTATACCTTCCCCATGACGGAGAACGACCACGCCCTCGATTTGTACCATGATTTGAAGAGGAGATTCGATACGGAAGAGCATCCCCTGACGGCATGGAGCACGGACAACGGGAAACTGTTCTGCTTTTCACAGGAAACGCGGAAAATGGAGGACGGCCATGAGCTTATCTATCTGCGCCATCAAAGCTCCAAGGTCAATCTCTATGTGAAGGATAGGACGGCATACGGGCTTACCCTGCTGGATGCGCCATCGGAGGAGGATGAAACTCTGGAGTATGTGTTTACCGATATCTTCCAGAGCTACGGCAGTTTGGGGAGCGGCTGGGGGCTGGACGAGGAAACTCTATACTGGATTGACCATGAGGAACGGCTGACCGAGCTGGAGGATCCGAAGCGCAGCTTTCTGGAAGTCCGTGGAATCGACGAGAACTGGGAATATGCCGGGGATGAAGGGATCATGCGGTATTTTGGCCTGCTTGTGGAGGCAGATTACGAGCTGGCGCTGACGGAGGACGGCAGGATGCTTTCTCTGCACTTCTCGCTTTCCGAGGAGGAGCAGGAAGAGGATTCTGCTTCCGACTACATATATGACTTCAGGAAGGAAGCCATTATTTCCGCCATCGGTTCTCTGGCGGAGAGCGGGGACGGGGCTTCCGCGGAGGAAAAGGAAACGGCGGCAAAGGAGGATACGGAACCTCGCTACTATCTCCTGAACGGCTTTTGCATGAAAGAGCCCTATGACATGACGGTCACGGATATGGAGACCGGGGAAACGCTGCAGGAGCAGAGGGTATCCCTGAGCATCGAGCTGCCGGACACGATTACCTATCCGGACTTAAACGGCGACGGTTACGCGGATATGCGGGTCGGCGCGCCGGTTCATGAAAACGGCGGAAAAGCGGCGGAGGAATCTTTTACGCCGCCCTCTTATCTGCTCTGGGATTCGCGGACGGAGCAGTTTGTGCGCAGGACGGAAAAAGAGGTGGAAAACAGCCGACGGGCGGTGGCGAACGGCTTAACGGAGGAGGAGCAGGAGGAAAAGACAAAGCGGGAAAGGCGGGATCCCTTCGCGCCGGTCCGGGAGCTGCCGGAGGGAGTCAGGCCGGAGGACTATATCAGGCTCACAGGGGATAAGCTGCTGGAATACCAGGCGCGGGAAGGGGACAGCCTATGGCGCATCAGTGAACGCTTTTACGGAGATGGATGCCTGTGGCCCACCATCCTGCGGGCCGGGGATGCGCCGGAGGATCCTAATTATCTGCCGGTGGGGGAGACGGTGTCCATGCCGGAGGTTTCCTATATCCGCCGGGATCCGTATTCCAGGGGCGGCCTGCGCTCCGAGGGGAGCTTCCAGATAGAACATCCGGACGGGTTTGCCCATTATTTTCTGGCCGGCGATGTGGCTTATGCGTCCTGGGAGGAGGAGAATCAGATTCACAGTCTGCCGGTGACGAACCCGGTGGGAGAAAATCCTTTTCGGGAGCCGGAGGACTGGGAGGCGTTTCAGACGGAGGCCATACGGTGCAGCCAGGAGCTTTGTCCGGGAAGGGTGTCGGATCTTACCTTTGAAAAGTATCTTATGGAGGATGGCTGCGATTTGTACGGGTACTCCTTTGTGTATGATACGGGGGAAGAGATGATAGAGTATGTGGACTTCTTCAAGTTCGGCAAAGCCAATATGGCGGAAGTGATCGGCGTGCGCCGGCAGGAGCCGAACACTGTGCTGGCGAATACCGTCCGGTACATGGCGGCCAGCTTCACCGATTACGGAGGCAGGCCGGGCATGGGCTGGGGGGATGATGCGGGGCCCAACGTGGGGGCGGATCGATGGGAGTATCCTTACCTTCACAACCTGTTTGAGGCGGCCAGGAAGCAGTTTGAAAATCCGTAGCCAAGCGCTTTTTCCGGGATACCGCAAAATGCCGGAAGGCTCTTCCGCTGTCAGGAAGCCGGGCGGTTTAAAGCGGCAGGGCATTAGTGCCCTGCCGCCGTACAAGCTGACGGAAGCGGAGCCGGGGCTGTCAGCTTTCCCTGCTCTCCAGCACCGCCTTGATCCGCCTGACCCCGGCCGAGGAGGCCTCCTCCTTCAGTATCCGGAACCCGCCCAGCTCTCCGGTGTTGGCCGCGTGGGGACCGCCGCAGATCTCCCTGGAATAGCCGGGGATGGTGTAGACCTTCACCATGTCGCCGTATTTTTCTGAGAAGATGCCTATGGCCCCGCTGCGCCAGGCCTCCTGGGGCGGCATCTCCTCCAGTATCACGTCTATTTTCCGGTCTATGGCCTCGTTTACGATGGCCTCCACCTGGGCCAGCTCCTCTTTCGTGACCTTTCTCCCAAAGGAAAAATCGAACCGCAGGCGCTCCGCGTTGATATTGCTGCCACGCTGGGATACCTCCTCCCCCAGCACCTTCCGCAGGGCCCCGCCCAGCAGATGGGTGGCTGTGTGGAGCCTGGCGGTCTGTTCGCTGTGCTCCGCCAGCCCTCCCGCGAACTTTCCGGCGGAAGCCTTTCTGGACTTTTCCTGATGCTCCTCAAATTTGCGCCGGAAGCCATTCATGTCCACGGAGAATCCCCGCTCCCTGGCAAGCTCCGCCGTGAATTCGATGGGGAAGCCGTAGGTGTCATAGAGCTTGAAGGCAAGCTCGCCGCTGAGCATGGCAGACTTTCTGCTCTCTGGGCTGTTCGCTTCCAGGGAATCCGCCCCAAGCTGTTCCGCTTTCAGGGAATCCGTCCCGGGTCGTTCTGCTTCCAGGGAATCCGCCTTGAGGCTGTCCAGATATCGGTTGGCCTTCCGCAGCCCCTCCTCCAGGGTTCTGGAGAACAGGGCGTGTTCCTTTTGCAGCTCCTCCAGGATGAAGCCCCGGTTCTCCCCCAGCTCCGGATAGATGTCCCGGTACTGGTCGATGACCATGGCAGAGAGCCCGCACAGGCAGCCGGAGTCCATGCCGGCTTTCTGGAGCAGCCGTATGACCCTGCGGATGAGCCGCCGCAAGATATAGCCCTGCTCCGTGTTGGAGGGGACGATCCGCCTGGGGTCTCCCAGGATGAAGGTCACTGCCCGCACATGCTCCGCTATGATTCGCCTGTCCCGCAGGGGGAGCTCCTTTCCGGCCCCCAACTCCTCCAGACGCTCCATGAGGGGCAGGAACAGCTCTGTTTCGTATACATTCGTCTTTCCGTTGAAAATGGTCAGGACCCGCTCCAGCCCCATGCCGGTGTCCACATTCTTCTGCGCCAGTTCGGTGAGGCTTCCGTCCTCCTCCTTGTTGAACAGCAGGAACACATTGTTCCAGATCTCCACATATTTCCCGCAGGTACAGGCAGGGCCGCAGTTCTCGCCGCATCTGGGCTTTCCGAAATCGTAGAAGATTTCCGTGTCCGGGCCGCAGGGGCCTGTACGGCCCACCGGCCCCCACCAGTTCTCCTCCCTGCCGTAGCGGAAGATCTGCTCCTCCTTAAGGCCCAGGCGCTTCCAGGCCTGCGCCGTCTCCTGGTCCGCCGGAGCCGTTTCGTCCCCGGCGAACACAGTCACCGCCAGGCGCTCCGGCGGGATGTGGAGGTGCTTTGTCAGGAATTCGTAGCTCATGGAGACGGACTCCTCCTTGAAGTAATCCCCCAGGGACCAGTTGCCCATCATCTCGAAAAAGGTCAGGTGCACATCGTCCCCCACCTCGTCGATGTCGCTGGTGCGGATGCATTTCTGGACATCCGTCAGCCGCCTGCCCAGGGGGTGCTTTTCTCCCAGCAGATAGGGCACCAGGGGATGCATTCCGGCCGTGGTGAACAGGACGGTAGGGTCGTTCTCCGGGAGCAGGGAGGCCGAGGGGATCTCTCTGTGGCCCCTTTCCCTGAAAAAGCTTACATACATGTTTCTCAATTCTTTTGCGGTCATGGCTTTCTCCTTTTTGGTGTTTTACCCAAAACAAAAAGCCCTGGGCCGGCATATTTGCCGACTCAGGGCGAACCTACTAGTCCGTGTTACCACCTGATTTCAGATTTCTCTGCACTTTGCCAGTACGGGATCGCTCCGATACTGCTTCCTGCGTTAACGGGGGAACTCCGGTGAAGCCTACTGGGACGCATCCGTTCGGTCCACGGCTCAGAGGCTGCTTCGATAACAGTTCAATGAGGATTCGCACCGTCCATCCCCTCTCTGTGAAATCCCTGCTATTTACTACTCCTCGTCAAAGCCTTTTTGTTTTGAAGTAAGGAGAGTATAACCTGGGAGGGACGGAAAGTCAAGCCCTTTTTTCAAAATACCGCAAAATATCCATAGGCTCTTCCGCCGTCAGGAAGCCGGGCATGCTTTCGCGCTTATGGGGGAGCTCGTTGGTGTACCATTTGGCTTGGATGGCCTCCATTCCCGCCGCTCTGGCGCCGGGAAGCTCATTGCTGCCGCCGTCCCCCACGAAGACGCATTCCCCCGGGGAGACGCCCAGCAGGTCGGCGGCCTTTCGGTAGATGCGGATGTCCGGCTTTTGCAGCTTTGCTTCGTAGGACAGGATCACCTGGTGGAAATAGCCGTATATCCGGCTCTGCCTGATGACGGTCACTTCTTCCGAGGAGCAGTTGCTGACGATGGCCAGCTTGTGCCCCGCCGCTTTCAGGCGTTCTAATAGCCGATATACGTCCGGATGGACATGCTGGAAGCACAGGGATTTGGTCTCTGTCCGCTTGCGGAGGATCAGGGAAAGGGTGGAATCGTCAAGGGGTCTGCCGCATCTTTCGCAGACGTACAGGATGGATTCGGGGAAGCTTATCTGACCGATATACCGCTCCTCCTCCTTTTCGTCCCAGTAGGCATCGAAGCGCTCTCTTTCCAGGCCTAAATCAGCGCACATTTCGCTTTTGGTATATTTTTTATGGCCCCATTCGGTGATTAGGGTTTCAAACAGATCGAAGATGACTGCTTTGCGTTCCATGGATGTCCCCTCTTTCTCTATCCGCTTTCCATCGCTTTTCCTATGCTATGGGGCATTCTTTATTCCGCTTTCCTCTTCACGGCGCAGTAGGCATAGCAGGAAAGGCTGCTGTAGTATTCGAACTCGACGCTCACGGGAGAGGTTGGTCCATACCCATGTTTCTCAGCCTGCTCATGGATGGGCCCGTACAGCTCGAACACCTCGCACTGTTCCTTGCCAAACAGCTTCCTGGGAACCTCTGCGCTGTCATAGTGGACGCGGATGTACAGGGAGGCGGGCGTCCGGTATAGGTTGTACCGTTCATCCTGCTGCACCGTGGCGACCTGCTGCATGAACATGATTCCCCGGGGCGCATTGCCGCCCGGCCAATAATCCAGGCTGATGCAGCCGCTCCAGTCCGGGGTCAGCAGTTCCCGCTTCTCCACAGGCACAAGGGCCTGATACGCCGCCAGCAGCCCCGGGATATCCGGCTCCTCCGTGGGGTTGGGGGCATGCCCCAGCGTGCCGCACCAGATGGCCTCCTCCCGTTCCACGATGTCGAAGCGGACGCCGTGGTCATGGATCGTGTCTACCAAGGTCTCGCCGGGGAATAGGAAAATCTGTTCTCTGTCCATTGCTTGTCCTCCTTGCATCATTATGCTTTATGATTCCATCATAGCGTATCTGGCCGTATTGTCAATGCAGCTTGTCGGTTTTTGTCAAAAATCCTCCGAAGCCAGGCTTCTTATGGACGGGCTTGCCTGACGGCCTTTATATCCCTGCGGTACATTAAGATGCAGATGACCGCCAATACGGCTTCCACCACAGGCTGCGCCGCGATGACGCCATCCAGCTGCCAGAAACGGTTCAGGAGGATGACGCCCGGGATGAACAGCACGGCGTTGCGCAGCACCGTGATGGTCAGTGACTTCACTGCTTTCCCCAGGGCCTGGAAATAGCTGGTCATCATGTTGATGATGCCGAGCAGCGGGGCGGACAGGCAGAGGATTGTCAGGAAATATCCGGTCTGCCGGATCAGGGCGCTGTCTTGGAGGAAGATGGAGGCAAGGGGCTTTCCGAAAAGCACGAAGACGGCAGTGAAGGCAGCGCCCAGGAGGATGCCGTACAGCGCCGTGTGCTTCACGGTGTCGGACATACGCTTTGTCCTGTTCGCGCCATAGTAATAGCCCACCAGCGGGGCCACGCCCTGGGACAGCCCCACGGAAAGCAGGATGGGGATCATATCCAGCTTGTAGGCGATCCCGTAGGAGGCCACTGCGTCGGAACCGTAGAGGCCGATATAGTTGTTGAGCACGATATTGGAGACGCTCATGAGCACTGTGATGAGGGCGCCCGGGATGCCGATGCTTATGACGCTGCGGACCATGGGGGCGTTCGGCGAAAAACCGCTGGGCCTCCAGGGCACCAGTTCGTTTCCCCGGGATGCCTCCCGTACCATGCAGAGGATATAGTATATGGTGGCGCACAGGAATCCCAGAGAGGTTGCCAGCGCTGCCCCTGCCGTCCCCCAGCCCAGGATGGCGATGAAGACATAATCCAGGACCATGTTCACCGCGTTTCCCAGTATCAGGCCTGCGGTGCTTTCCTTGATCAGGCCCACGGAGCGGAACAGATGGACGAATCCGTTGGCCAGCATGATGAAGGGAGCGCCGATGAAGATCCATTTCAGATAGTCGCAGGTATAGGCCATGTTGTCCGCGTCCGCGCCGGATATCTTTGCCAGGGGCTGCAAGAATGCCAGTCCCAGGATCAGGGTGAGGACGCCGGCGATCGCCATGGCATATGCACAGAAGTTCATGGTCGCGCCGGATTCCTTTTTCTTGTCTTCGCCCAGCAGCCTGGCGATCACGCTGCTGCCGCCCATGCCGAAGATGCAGGCGATGGACATGATGATGAGCAGGATGGGGGCGCACAGCGTCACTGCGGCGATGGTGGCGGGTTCTTTTGTCAGGGAGACGAAAAAGGTGTCGGCGATGTTGTAGATGAGCGTGGTGAGCTGGCCCAGCATAGCGGGCAGCCCCACTCGCATAATCGCTTTGGGGAGATTTTTTTCTTCGAAAACGGATGTCATGGTTTTGATTCCTTTCTTGCTTTTTTCTTCATTGTAATGTAACATGGAAAGAAAAAACCGGACATATGTCCTGTTTCGGAGGTGTCCATGGAAAGGATCTATGACAAAAAGAAGGTCGCGGCCTGCCTGGCGAAGAGCAGATATCACGGGGTGCTTGCCGGATTGGATTTGGATCTGTATCTGATAAAGTATGAAAAGGGCGAATTCGTGAACACGCCCTTTCAGAGCGAGCTTCTGTTCCAGATCGTGGAGCAGGGGGCCGTCAACATCTACTTCATCCGGGATGACGGCACGCGCTACTCCCTGTCCAACGGAAGGGCGGATTATCTGCTGGGGGACATGGACATCTTCTACCCCAGGAGCGGCAACATTTATGTGGAGGCTGCGGAGAGCCTGACCTGTATTTCCTTTTCCATTGAAAAGAACCGGGAAAGGCTGCTGGCGGACAACGGGTTCCTGAAGCTGATCTGCCATAGCCTTTCGGGGAAGATTGGGACAATGGCGGCCATGGATGCCGCCCCGGCCTCCCTTACGGAGCGGGTCATGTCCTATATGAGGTATAAATGTGAGGATGGGACGTTGAGGGGGATAGAGCGGGCGGCCTTTCATCTCCATTGCAGCGCCAGGCAGCTGCAGAGGATTCTGAATGAGAGAGAAGCCGCCGGGGCGGTGAGGAGGCTGGGAAAGGGGACATACAGGCTGATATGAGAGCGGCGTGGGAGGCGGGCCCTCATAGGCGGATGTCCGTATGTCCCCGTGTTCCGAAAGGGCTGGGACGATGGGTTCTGCCGGATTCTTACAGACGAATGTCTACATGCTTTTGCATGGCAGCTTCTTTTGTGGCTGCGGGGGCATCACTGACTTTTGGAGCCTCGCCCTCTGCTTTGTCCGTCTGATTTGCCCTGTCGCTCCTGGCGGTATCATCCACCTTGCCGCTTCCGTGGGTCGTTTCGCTGGTTCCGTCCTTATCGTCGGCTTTGCCTGTCCTGTCCGCTTCCCGGGTATCTGCCCCGGATGCATCCGATTCGGAGGTCTCCGCCCTGGCGGCTTCTGTCATCGTCCGGCTGGCCTGTGCCAGGCTTTTCGTCTGGGAGGCTTCGGCGGCCTGGGCTTTCTGCTCCGCCTCTGCAAGCTGGGCTTCCTTGGCCGAGGTGTCCTGGCCTGCGTCCTGCTTGATTTCAGCCTTGAGGACGCCTGCGCGGCCCTCCATCCGCGCGGCTACGTTTCCCTGCACCTTTGCCTGCTTGAGGGAGGAATCGGCGGAAAGCATTGCCTTCATGCCTGTGGAGGGGATTCCTGCGCCCTGCCCTGAGGTCTGCTCCTCCCTGGCTTTTTGCCTGGCTTCCTGTTCCGCGGCGCGCTGGGCCTGTTCCTCTTTGCGCTTCTCCATCTGGTGCTGCCTAAGCTGCTGGTTCAGGTTTGCGATTTCCTGCTGGATTTCCTGGCGCTTCTTTGTCTTTTCTTCCGGCGTCAGGCTCTTGTCGGCACCCAGTTCCTGGAGCTGCTTTTGGGCGTTCCGGATTTGGTTTTGTATGCTCTTGCTGACAGAGTCATTCTGTAGGCCATTGCCGCCCCCTGTCTGCGGGGCTCCCGCCGCTGCGCTCACACTGTTCACTGACATCATGGTCGTTGTCTCCTTTCGCTTTTTGGGCTGTTTCTTTTGGTGCACAAGAATAGTTTCGGAAAAGATCGCCCATATTTCAACCGAAATGCAGTGAAGCGCATTTTTTCTGTTGTGAAGAGACAGGGAATCTACGCCCCCACCAGAGGGCTGTGCAGAATCCGGAACTTCCGCTCCTGTTCCCAGAACGCGCAAAGCTCCCTGAAATATCGGTCCGGCTCCGAGAGCCACCCAGCCAATCTGTCCAGCTCTCGCAGCTCCTCTTCCGTCAGCCTGTCCAGCCTGCCGTCCAGCCAGGACGGCAGAAAGGTGTATGTCAGCTCCTGGTTCATCAGCGCGTGGAAATCGTAGATCAGATAGCGGATCAAGGCCGGGAGGGAGCGTGTTCCCGCCCTGTCCGCATAAAGAAACTGCTTTCCATCTGTTTCTCCCCGTCTTACAGAAAGATAGGAATCCGCCACCCAATCGAAGCTGTCTGACGGCATATCATACTGGGACAGGGGCATCCCTCCCTCCTCATAGAATCCATCCGCGTCAAAAGTGATCCAGCGGCCCTCCTCCTGGCTATAGTACTGATTGATCCAGTGGTCCATGCTGACCCCTTCCCGAAAATAAGGAGCGAATCCGGCGCGGCACCTGGCCGGGATTCCTTTGGCCTTCAAAATGGCGCTCATGAGCACGGACACATAGCGGCATGTCACTACGATTTTGTCTTCCACCCTTCTGTCCCTCACAAAACCGCGTCCGTCCATGCGGAACAGCTCCGCCGTCATGGCAGGCGCGGTCAGAAGCACATCGTCCTCGCACCGCATCCGGTACCATGGATATCGGTTCATATCGCCGTACAGCAGGCCGGCATTGGCATTTGTGTTCCCCTCCATCAGGGTCACCCGGTGTATCACCTGGCTGCAGATCAACCTGCCCAGCGTGGGGATATCGTCCGGCAGAGAGCGGAAATAGTCCCCGTAGGCTCCCGCGTAAGTGTAAGTCCCCGTCTTCCTGTAATGCTCCAAGATAGCAGCTTCCATTTACAGCATCCTCCTTATGTCTCGTCGGCATCCGCATCGCAGTTCCTCCTGCGGAGCCAAAGACAGCATAGCATCTTTGGAGATAATTATCCTGATAAAAAATGTCCTCTTTTGTCCGTTCATTTCTGCATGATGAGCATCACGCAGAGGGAGAAGATTCCGTCTTTTAAGTCGATGGCCATGTCCCCGGCGTATTTGTTTGCCACCCTGCGGATGTTGGGGAGGCCGTAGCCGTGGCCGTCCTTTTCCTCTTTGGAGGTGGCGGGAAGCCCGCTCTCCGCATCCCATCTGAGGCTTCCGGCGAAGCTGTTTGCGACCTCGATCAGATAGGCGTTGTTCCTGTGGTAGGCGCGGACGGAAATCAGGGGCTCTTCCCCGGAGGGCTGTGCCGCATGCTCCACCGCGTTCTGGAGGGCGTTGTTCAATATCACGCTGAGGTCAAAGGCGTTGATGTCCGAACCTGTGGGATAGTAGAAATCCGAGCGGAAGCGGATGCCCCTTTTTTCCGCCGCGTCCTTCCATTCCTGTAGGATCACGTCCGTCACGGGGTTGCCGCTTGCGATTCCCCCTGCCGTCCCGGCCAGGGCGGACTTCAGCTCAGCGCTGTATTCCCGGGCTTCCTCCATGCGGTCTTTTGCATAGAGGGATTCCAGGGTGAGCAGGTGGTTGGCCATGTCATGCCGGATGGCCCGGATGCTCTGGTACAGGGTCTCCACCTGGCTGATGTGGTGCCGGATGCTGTCTATCTGGGCGGCCAGCAGTTCGTTCTGGAGCCGTTCCTCCTGTCTGGCCTTGATGCTCTGGTACAGGCCCACCACCACTGCCACCGCGGCCATGGACACGATGTAGTAGAGCAGCGCCCGGATGTCATAGGGGCCTGTGCTCTGTCCGGTCTCTAAGATGAAGAAGCTGCGGTAGTAGTGGATGATTTCAAAGCCGCCTGTCCCTGTGAACAGGGGGATCAGCAGCAGGCACAGCTCCTTTTTGGACATGTTGGCGGATTTGTAGGTGTAGACCTTCAGGAGGCATCCCACAAAAACTGACATAAGCGTCATTTCATGGAGCAGGTAAAAGAAGCGCATTGCCAGATACAATGCCTGCCATAGCTGTGGTCGGGCTGCCATGTAGGCCGTATGGGTGGCGAAGCTGTAAAGGCTGTCCAGGAGAATTTCCGTGATGGCGTAGGCCAGCCAGCAGAGGGAGAAGAATGCCGCGCACAGGAAGATTTTCTGTTCATAGTTCCTTTTGTCCGTCAGGCACAGCACGAAAAAGGCCGTGAGAATCCCTATGCCCATGGTGGTGGAGCTGGCCGGGTGGAGCTGCATGGCCGCAAGGAGGAGCATGGCGGCGGAATATGCCGCCCACACGCGCCGGTATTTTCCGGGCCGGGCCAGGAAGGGCTTTACCAGCCTGCCCAGGCAGTAGCCTGTGAGGATCTGCTCCACGACTAGCAGCAGCCCTGCCGCCAAATCCAGGAAGGGTCTATTTTCCATCATGATGCCTCCGGTCTTCCTCTGACAGATGCAGGCGGCTGCAGTTTTGGTTGTATCTTAGGTAGCTTTTCACGAAGTCCTGGTAGTTCTGTTTTGCCATCAGGGCCTGTCCTCTTTCCAGGTATATGGTGGCGGCGTCGTATTTCTGGATGAAATGGAAGTTCACCAGGTAGGCTCTGTGGGTGCGGTAGAAGTCGGGGCCTGCCCTTTTTTCCAGCTCTTTCATTTTGCCGTAGTACTCGATGTCCGAATCCAGGGTGTGGAGGATTACTTTCCGGTTGAACACTTCGGCGTAGACGATATCTTCCAGGCGGACGGTGATATGTTCCCCGCCTTTGGTGATTATGAGGCTGGGCTTTTCTGTGTGCTGTCTGCCGGCATGGTACTGTCCCGCCGCCCGGGCCAGGACTTCGGCCAGCTTCCTGTCGTCAAAGGGCTTTACCAGATAGTGGAGCGCGCCCACGTCAAAGGCCTGGAAGACATAGTCCTCCAGGGCGCTGACGAAGATGATGGCGGTGTCTTTGCTGCGCTGGCGCAGCAGCCTTGCCGTCTCCATGCCGTTCCTGCCGGGCATCTGGATGTCCAGAAGCAGGATATCCGGCGGCTGTGGGGCGGCGAGCAGCTCTTCGCCGGAGGAGTGGAGCGTCAGGTCTGCTGCGGGGTAAAGGCGTTTGATTTTCTCTGCCAGCATGTTCTGGATTTCTTTTTCGTCATCGCATATGGCTATCCGCATTTTGTCCATTTTGTCATTTCCTTTAGGGAGCAGTAGGTTTTGTATCTTTCATGGAATGCTTCTCTTTCATTATATCGGTCTGCTTTTGTGGGATGGATAAGGATATGCTGCGAAACATGCTTTTTCTGTTGTGGAATGGGTAGGAGAATTGCGCTTGCAGTAAAACAATTAAATGTGACAACCATCTGCCTTTTGGTGTATAATGGAACCGAAAGAGGCACCAGGGATTCCCGCGGGGAGCAATCTAAACTGCCTGAGGCATGAGGGGAATCGAGGTTGAAAGTAAGCGTATGGCTATCTGAACCGTTTTCGCATGAACGGCAGGAGGGACAGGAATGACTGCGAAATGGCGGCCATATTGACCCCGGAGCTGGGGAGGGAGGAAATCCATCAGCCTGCTGAGATGGGACGACCTGTATAAATGCGGCTCGTCAATCCTTATCGAAGAGGACATTTAACATTTTGACAGGTACAAAAAACAAATGAATGTGGCAATCCCGCAGCTTTTCCGTGTATAATGGATTTCAGATGACAGGGCAGGGTGAAAGGTCGCTGGCACAGGATGGCCAGAAGGCACGAAGCGGCAGGCGCAAGGCCGACAGGACAAGAGCGGCGCGGGCTGCGACAGACATATAATGAATGACAGCGCAGGGATGCAGAAAACTGCAGGGCGCGGAACGGAGGAAGCATGAAGAACGAGATTTTGAAACGGTTTGAGGAAGTATTCGGAGGCGGCGAGGGCGTGAAGGCCTATTTCGCGCCGGGCAGGGTGAACCTGATCGGAGAACATACCGACTATAACGGCGGGCATGTGTTCCCCTGCGCCCTGACCATCGGCACCTACGGCGCGGCCAGGAGGCGGGAGGACAACAAGCTGCGCTTCTACTCCATGAATTTCGAGAAGCTGGGCATCATCGAGTCCTCTTTAGATGAACTGGTGCCCGCCAAGGAGGCCGGCTGGACCAACTATCCCAAGGGGGTCATGTGGGCCTTCGGCGAGAAGGGAATGAAGGTGCCTAGCGGCATGGACCTGATGCTGTACGGGAATATCCCCAACGGCTCCGGCCTGTCCTCCTCCGCGTCCGTGGAGGTGCTCACCGGGTACATCCTGCGGGACTTCTTCGGCTTCGACGTGACGAACCAGGATCTGGCTCTGATCGGACAGTACGCGGAGAACAATTACAACAAGGTGAACTGCGGCATCATGGATCAGTTCGCCATCGCCATGGGAAAGAAAGACAATGCCATCTTCCTGGACACGGCGGATTTGAGCTTCGAGTACGCGCCCATCGTGCTGGAGGGGGCGAAGATCGTCATCGCCAGCAGCAACAAGAAGCGGGGCCTTGGGGACTCCAAGTACAACGAGCGCCGCAGCGAGTGCGAGACGGCTCTGGCGGAGCTGCAGCAGGTGGTAAAAATCAATGGTCTGGGCGACTTGGACGAGGAGACGTTTGAAAAGTATCAGTCTGCCATCAAGGACGATGTGCGCAGGAAGCGGGCGAAGCACGCGGTGTACGAGAACCAGAGGACGATTCGTGCGGTAGCGGCGCTGAAGGCCAACGATGTGGCCCTGTTCGGCAAGCTGATGAACGCCTCCCATGTGTCCCTGCGGGACGACTACGAGGTGACGGGCATGGAGCTGGACACGCTGGTGGAAGAGGCCTGGAAGGTGGATGGCGTCATCGGCTCCAGGATGACCGGCGCGGGCTTCGGCGGCTGCACCGTCAGCATCGTGAAGGACGAGGCCATCGATACCTTTATCGAAAAGGTGGGCAAAGCCTATCGGGAGAAGATTGGCTATGCGGCGGACTTCTATGTGGTGGAAGTGGGCAATGGCCCTGTGTCGCTGTAGAGGAATGTATAAAACCCCGAGCAGGAAAGGGGATATGAACGGCTTTCAGATGATTGCCGAAAAGGAATGGTTCTGCATCATGCAGAAAAAGCTGTGAGTGGGTCAGGGATTTTAGCATATGGCGGAAAGGATGTAGGAGGGATGGAGAGAATAGGAACTGATATCAGGAAACTGGTGTCCTACGGAATCAGCACAGGACTGGTTCCCAAAGAGGACGAGATTTTCACCATAAATAGATTATTGGAGCTGTTCGGACTGGAGGAAATAGCGGAGCCGGAAGAGGGCGAGGATGGGAAATGCGGCGGGGCTCCCCAGGAGGAGGCTGCCAGGGATCAGGCCGGAGAGGCCGCGCTTGCCGGGGAGCTGGAGGAGATCCTGAACCGCATGTGCGACTACGCCTACGAGAACGGCCTCATCGTGGAGGACGGCGTGGTGTACCGGGACCTCTTCGACACCAAGATCATGAGCATGCTGATGCCCAGGCCCAGCGAGGTCATCCGCAGGTTCCGGGAGCTGTACGAGACCGAATCCCCCAGGGCGGCCACGGATTATTACTACAAGCTCAGCCAGGACTCCGACTACATCCGCAGATACCGCATCGCAAAGGACATGAAATGGATAGCGCCCACCAGGTACGGCGACCTGGACATCACCATCAACCTGTCCAAGCCGGAGAAGGATCCCAAGGCCATCGCCGCCGCCAGGAACGCCAAGCAGTCCGGCTACCCCAAGTGCCTGCTCTGCCGGGAGAACGAGGGCTACGCGGGCCGGGTGAACCATCCCGCCAGGCAGAACCACCGCATCATCCCCGTGACCATAAACGGCAGCCAGTGGGGCTTCCAGTATTCGCCCTATGTGTACTACAACGAGCACTGCATCGTGTTCAACTATCAGCATGTGCCCATGAAGATAGACCATGCCGCGTTCTGCAAGCTGTTCGACTTCGTGAAGCAGTTCCCCCACTATTTCGTGGGCTCTAACGCGGATCTCCCCATCGTGGGCGGTTCCATCTTAAGCCACGACCATTTCCAGGGCGGCCATTACGAGTTCGCCATGGCCAAGGCACCGGTGGAGCGGAGCTTCACGGTAAAGGGCTTCGAGGATGTGGCCGCGGGCGTGGTGAACTGGCCCATGTCCGTCATCCGCCTGAACGGCTCGGACAGCGACAGAATCATCGCCCTGGCGGACCGGATCCTGGAGAAATGGCGGGAGTATACGGATGAAAGCGCATTTGTATACGCTTATACGGATGGAGAGCCCCACAACACCATCACCCCCATCGCCAGGAAGCGGGGGGAGAACTTCGAGCTTGACCTGGTGCTGCGCAACAACATCACCACCGAGGAGCATCCCCTGGGAGTCTACCATCCCCACGCCAGGCTCCACCACATCAAGAAGGAGAACATCGGCCTCATCGAGGTCATGGGACTGGCCGTGCTGCCCGCCCGGCTGAAGGGAGAGATGGCGCAGCTAAAGGAGGCCATCCTCACCGGAGCAGATCTCCGTGGGGACGAGGTGCTGGCCAAGCACGCGGACTGGGTGGAGGAATTCGCGCCTAAGTACGAGAAGATAGACGCCTCCAATATCGACGGCATCATCGAGAAGGAAATCGGCCTGGTGTTCATGGAAGTGCTGGAGGACGCCGGGGTGTACAAGAGGACGCCGGAAGGACAGGCGGCCTTCGACAGATTTCTGCAGAGCTTATAAGAAATCCCCATAACTTCCCGGAGAATGCCATGCTGGCATATCCTTAAAAACCATGAGCTGATCCTGGGATTGGCTCATGGTTTTTTATAAAAATGCATAAGGTGGAAAGCCGGGGGAGAATATGCTACACTAACTGCCAAGAGTATGGTCATATAATACCATGATTACAGGCCAGTGCCGGAGCCAGAGAAGGAGGGGATTTTATGGATTATAGCAGAAAAATATCGGAACGTCTGTGGAATTTGCCGGACAAAGGGGAACTGGAAAGCCGCCGTGAGGAGACCTTCATAGATGACATCATCCAGAAAAGCCATATTGAAAAGGAGCTGCTTTCTCATCTGGACGGAATTAGGACCGTGTTCGACGGCGGTGCAGGATGCGGAAGATTCTCGATTCTCCTTGCAAAACATGGCTGCGAGGTCACACATTTCGACATTTCCCAGCCCATGATAGACAAGGCCAGGGAACTGGCGGAAAAAGAGGGCGTCCTTGACAGGATCACGTTTGTGAAAGGGGCGTTGGAGCATCTGGAAGCTTTCAGGGACAGCTCCTTCGACATGGTGATTTCCTTTGACGCCCCTGTTTCCTATACCTATCCCAATCAGGAAAAGGTCATCGCCGAACTGGTGCGCATATGCCGCAAACGAATCATGATAAGCGTGTCAAGCCGTTTAGGGTACCTTCCATACCTGGCGAACCCCATCCAAAAGAACCAATTCATCTTAGATCCGGATTGCGGCGATCCCTTTGTGAAATGGTGCGTTGCCAACAGGGCGGACGCGATCGAGGCCTTCCGCTTCCACAGGGAGGCCGTCGGGAAGCTGTGGGAGGAAGGGCTCATGGGCGGCGACGAGGAGATCGCCGAGTATGAAAAGGGAGGCGCGCCCTGGTGCATCACATACACCTTCATGCCGGACGAACTGGAGGGCATCCTGAAACGGAATGGCGTGAAAAACATCGAGCTGGCGGGCCCCGGTGCCTATGCGAGGACCCTTCCCAATGAATTGCTCGTAAAGATGATGAAGGATCCGGGACAGCGTTCTGACTTTTTGGACTTTTGCCATCGTTTTGATTCCAATCCCTTTGTGTGCGGCATGGGAAAAGACAATCTGTTGGCCCAGGGAGAGGTATGATGGCCTGATTTCCTGTACCTGTGGCACAGTAGTACCCGGACGTCCCCCAAGGGAGAAACAGGCTGCCCGGAAAAGCGCATCCCCTCCTACAGCTTTAGCAGCACGGACGCACAGAACATCCCATTCCTGCACTCCGTGCGCAGCATCCCGCCGTAGCGGGCCGCGATATGGCGCACCGACTCCAGCCCCAGCCCGGAGCCGCCCCGCTTGGTGGACAGGAGGGCTCCATTGGGACCCTGCCGCAATTCCCCCTCAAAGGTGTTGTCCACTGTGACCAGGAGGCACTGTCCCTCCATCTTCCCCCGAAATACGATCTGCCGCTCCGCCCCCTTCTGGGCCATGCAGGCCTGGATGGCATTCTCCAGAAGATTCCCCAGGATGACCGAAAGGTCGCTCTCCGCAATCCCTAGGTCGGTGGGGAGATTCCCATATGCGGCGAAGCCTACGCCTGCGTCTGCGGCCTGTCTGGCAAAATAGGACAGCAGCAGGTTGGCCGTATGGTTCTGGCAGAAGACCACATGGGAATCCTCCGGAAGGGAATTGCGGTATTCGTTCAGATAGGCCTTCAGCCGGTCATACTCCCCATCCTCCAGATAGGCGGTCATGAGGGCCATATGATGCCGCAGGTCATGCTCGGCCCGCCTGGTCTCCTCTATGCGGTTCTTCAGGTTGACATACTGCAGATTCTCCAGCAGGAGCATGTGGTTCTGCTGTTCCAGCCCTATGTTCTTGGCGTATTCGTCTATCAGCCGGGCCACCAGGTGGTAGATCAGGAAAGCGCCCTGATTGATGCACAGCAGGAACAGGGCATTCGCGGGCTGCAGGGCGACCTCCAGGCTGGACTGTCCGCTGCCGTAGAGATGGTAGAACCACAGCAGATAGAAGGTAGCCGGAATCAGCCACAGATACCGCCACATGGAGGAACTCAGATTTTTCTCCACCGCTTTCGAGTACACATTTCGTATATAGAGGAACAGCGGAATCAGGATAAGAATCTGCACCACGGACATGACCACGGAAGAAGACCATCGGTATGTCTGCACGGCAAGCCGGGGGAAAAGCTGCCCCTCCAGGCATTTGGAACAGATCACCACCAGATTGGCTACATTGGAAAGCATGAGCAGGGTGAACAATGTCTTCCCCGGATGGATTTTGACAGACCAAAAGTAGAACAGGAAATAGGAGGCCGTGTTGAACGCACTGAGAGCCCCTTTCAGCTCAGTGGACGAAAACGAGACCCATAGCCACAGGGCCGTCTGCAGGGATGCGACCATAGCCGCCAGCATGCCTGTAACCGGCAGGGAATACCGGAAATGCTTCCGGAAAGGATAAAGGGCCAGGAGCAGATAGGGCAGGAAGTTCAGCAGGGAATAGGCGATGGTCTCGATGATTCTGTACAAAGGTGGCATCATTCGCGCATCTCCTTTCGCATCCGTTCAAAGAGGAAGGTGGCATAGGCCTCCTGGACCTCCTTCTCCCTCCGGCGGCTGACCGCCACGGCGCTGCCGTCGCTCATGGTGAACATGGTGCCCTCCTGTGCGGACACCTCATGGAAATTGAGGATGATTCCCTTGGCGCAGCAGCAGAAATAGGGATACTCCAAGAGCAGGCCCTGGAATCCTGCCTGGGAGATTCTTGTACGCAGCTGTCCGTCCTTTTTCATGTGCATCGTCACTACATGGTTGTGGTATTCTGTATAAATGATGTTCCGCGGAAAAATCCTCTTCCCGTCAGGCAGGGTGAGGAAGCGGCTGAACTCGTAGCTTTCCAGATCCAGCTTCCGGAGCATGTTCATGACGGCATCCTCTGAGAAAGGCTTCAGGAGATAATAATGGGCCCCTACCTCATAGCTTTCGCTGGCGAAGGCGTTGCTGGAGGTGCAAAAGACCAGGCGGCAGTCCGCGTCCCGCTCCCGGATCCGGCGGGCAGCCTCTATCCCCGGCATGCCCTCCATATAGATGTCCAGCAGGATCAGGTCGCACCCGCCGGGGCGCCATGCCGCCAGGAACTCCTCCGCGCTGCGGTAACAGCGGATTACATTTTCGGTATAGCCCAGAAGGGAGAGCTGATGCTCCAGCCTGCGGGACAGGCAGTCCAGCTCGTCCTGTTCATCATCTACGATAGCGATTCTCATAAGATTCTCCCTATATCTGACAGCCCTGCGTCGGGGGCTGGCGGCATTGCCTTATCTCTATTACATTATAGTGGAATATATGGGAAAAGGAAAGATTGAATTTCGTCCGGGAGGGCCATTCCGGCTACCGTTTGAGTCGAAAAACTGCCGTTTGAGTCATCCGGCTTGCCTCCCTCTTCTGCTGCCGCATATAATTTCTTTATATACCGTCAGCCTGGGCGGCGTATGGGAAAAAGGAGCAGAGGTGCAGAACTTATGAAGAAGAGGATGGGAAAGGCGGCCGTGAGCCTGGTGCTGGCAGCGGCCATGGCAGTATGGACGCCGCCGGCGGGCGGGGCGAGCCTGGCGGCTTCGGGTGGAACGGCTTCGGAGGGGA
>CAOOJO010000010.1 GCA_948496895.1 uncultured Acetatifactor sp.
GGTGCTGGAGGCGGTGTTTATCACGAACGCGTCTTACCGCAGGGAGGAGATACGCAACGCCCCCTGGTACAGGGAGGTGGACATCACGAAATACATCGCGATTTATCTCCACTCCGTCAATGCGGGGGAGTCCATCTCCAAGCTGTTGGATCCCCATGAGAAGATTCATAATCTGCTGAGCAGGAGCAATGAATGCGATTCGAATTAAGAAAACGGCCTGTGAGCCAGCGCAGCGGCATTTTGCCGCGATTCGTGGGCGGGTCTGTGAAAAAGGGAGCAGCGGCCTAGGCCACTGCTCCTTCCTTGTCTTTCGCGTACAAGAGCTTTAGGACAATCGGGGTGGAGATGCTGGACACGATGATCAGCAGGATTACCGCCGTGAAATACTCCGGCGTGAGCAGCCCCACCGACAGTCCCTTCTGGGCCACAATCAGCGCCACCTCGCCCCTGGTCATCATGCCCACGCCGATTTTCAGGCTGTCCTGAAAACCGAAGCGGCAGAGCTTCGCCATCACCCCGCAGCCGATGATCTTGGTAATCAGGGCCACGATGACGAACCCTAAGGAGAACAGCAGAAGCCCCGGGCTGACATTGTCGATGCTGGTCTTCAGGCCTATGCTGGCGAAGAATACCGGCCCGAAGATGATATAGGAGCTGACCTCCATCTTGCGGTCTATGTAGGAGGAGTCCTGGATGGAGCAAAGGACGATGCCCGCCACATAGGCCCCGGTGATGTCCGCGATTCCAAAGTACTTTTCCGCCGCGTAGGCGAAGAAGAAGCACAGCGCCAGGCCCAGGATGGGAATCCTCTGGGTGTGGGGATATCGCTCGTCAAGCTTCTTGAACACCTTGTAGACGATGAAGCCCACCACCAGCGCCATGATGAAGAACAGCACCGTGGACAGCACCACGCTTCCGGGGTTGGACTCCGGATTTTTGAAGCCGATTACGAAGGTCAGCACGATGATGCCGATTACATCATCGATGATGGCGGCGCTTAGGATGGTGGTTCCCACCTTGCCCTGTAGCTTGCCCATCTCTTTTAAGGACTGCACCGTGATGCTGACGCTGGTGGCCGTCATGATGACACCTATGAAGACAGCCTTATAGAATTCCTCCGAGCCCCAGGGTGCCACGCCGTAAAAGCCCATGTACAGAAGCGCCCCTCCGATCAAAGGGACGAACACGCCGGAGCAGGCGATCAGGAGGGCCACCGGCCCGGTCTTCATCAGCTCCTTCAGGTTCGTCTCCAGCCCTGCGGAGAACATCAGGAGGACAACGCCGATTTCTGCCATCCTGGCCAGGAAATCCGACTGCTGCACCAGCCCCAGTACGCTGGGTCCTATCAGCAGGCCTGCGATAATCTCTCCCACCACCTGGGGAGCCTTGCACTTCCGGGCCAGTATCCCGAAAAGCTTCGCGAAGATGATGATGATTGCCAGATCCTTAAAGATATAATAGGTTTCCATAATCCTTTCACTCTTTCTTATTTTATTGAACTGCTTTATGGTACTCTAACCAAATAAAGATTATAGCACAAATTTTTCCCACGTAAAGTAGAAAATGATGAAATTTTGGGCATGGATGTGGTAAAATAGCCTAAATAAGGAGGCAGATATGATTCACGAGATAAAACAGGCAAAAGAGGCCACGGGGCTGTTCGCGGGCTGGCAGGAGACCATGGTGTGGTCCTGCCTGCAGGGCGTGATGGGAAGGGTATATGGGGATGCCGGGGAGGATCCGGCGTCCGCCGTGGCTTTGCTGGGGGATTTCTGCTTCTTCGCGGGGAAGCCCAACAGGGAGCTGGTGCTGGAGGCGCCGGTGCTGGCCGGCCGGGAGTTCCTGATCATGACGCCCCGGGACCAGGGCTGGGCGGAGCTGATTGAGGACTGCTATGGGACGGGCGTGCGAAGGAGCGTGCGCTATGCCATAAAGAAGGAGCCGGAGGTCTTCGACAGGGACGGGCTGCGGGCTGTGGTGGAGGGCCTGCCAGAAGAGTATGAACTGCGAGCCATGGACGAGGGGCTGTTCCTGCGCTGTCTGGAGATTCCCTGGTGCAGGGACTGGGTGGCGCTGTACCGGGACTACGCCCATTATCGGGAGCATGGGCTGGGGGCCGTCATCCTGAGGGACGGCCAGCCGGTTTCCGGGGCCTCCTCCTATTCCGGCTATCTGGGGGGCATCGAGATCGAAATCGACACCAGGGCGGACTACAGGAGGCGGGGGCTGGCCTATGTCTGCGGAGCGAAGCTGATACTGGACTGCCTGGAGCGGGGGTGGTACCCCAGCTGGGACGCCCAGAACCTGTGGTCCGTGGCCCTGGCGGAGAAGCTGGGATACCATTTTGACCATGAATACGTGGTCTATGAGTGGGGCGGACAGCCCTGAAGGCTGTCTGTCCCTGTTTCTGCGCTGGCCCCATATGGAAAGCTGCCGCCAGGGCGGTATGGGAGCCGCGCAGCGGGCTTATCTTATAGATTTCCGGTGGAAAAGCAATAGTGGATTGGTTTGATGTTTTCCAGGATATCCAACTGGAGGTTGGGGGATTCGTCAGAAATCTGTATTAAAAAGACGCATAGAAATACATAAAGAAAAGACAAGGATATCGGTGGGAAATAAGGGGTTTGACGCAATGTGGGAATAAATAGAATCAATAATAATGATTAAATAAGCACTTGCGGAGCCGCCGAATCTGTGTTATGATTTTAAAATCGGCAGCGCAGGTACATAGGCCTGAAAACGCAATGTGCAACCAGCATAGATTACTCGCATTTACAGGCGATTCCAAAAGCGCAGTGAGGAAAGGATACAGAACATGAAAAAGACGACAGTCAGCCAGAAATACGGCAAAACTTACCATATGCCCCCGGAGGTGACCTACGACTGGGTGAAGAAGGACGCCATAGAGAAGCCCCCGGTGTGGTGCAGCGTGGATCTGCGGGACGGCAACCAGGCCCTGATCGACCCCATGCCCCTGGAGGATAAGCTGGAGTTCTTCAAGCTCCTGGTGGACATCGGCTTCAAGGAGATTGAGGTGGGCTTCCCGGCCTCCTCGGACACGGAGTACAATTTCATCCGGGCCCTGATCGAGAGGGACATGATTCCCGACGACGTGACCATCCAGGTGCTGACCCAGGCCAGGGAGCATATCATCCGCAAGACCTTCGAGGCGGTGAAGGGGGCCCCCCACGCGGTGGTGCACCTCTATAATTCCACCTCCGTAGAACAGCGGGAGCAGGTCTTCAAGAAGGACAAAGATGCCATCAGGCAGCTGGCCGTGGACGGGGCGAAGCTGTTGAAGGAGATGGCGGAGGAGACGGACGGCAGCTTTACCTTCGAGTACAGCCCGGAGAGCTTCTCCCAGACCGAGCCGGAGTACGCCCTGGAGGTCTGCAACGCGGTGCTGGACGTATGGCAGCCGGATGCGGACCACAAGGCCATAATCAACCTGCCCAGCACGGTGCAGGTGGCCATGCCCCATGTCTTTGCCTGCCAGATAGAATACATGCACAAGCATCTGAAATACCGGGAGAATGTGGTCTTAAGCGTCCATCCCCACAATGACCGGGGCTGCGGCGTCAGCGACGCGGAGTTCGGCATCCTGGCCGGGGCCGACCGGGTGGAGGGCACGCTGTTCGGCAACGGCGAGCGCACCGGGAACGTGGACATCGTCACCGTAGCGGTGAACATGATGTGCCACGGCGTGGACAGCGGCCTGGATTTCTCCCATATCATGGAGGTGCGGGAGGCCTATGAGCGCTTCACGGGCATGCGGGTCCACGAGAGGGTGCCCTACGCGGGGGATCTGGTGTTCACGGCATTCTCCGGCTCCCACCAGGATGCCATCAGCAAGGGCATGAACTGGCTGAAGGAGGGCAAGAGCGGCAGCCGCTGGGATGTGCCCTATCTGCCCATCGACCCGGGGGACGTGGGCCGGGAGTACGAGTCCGATGTCATCCGGATCAACAGCGTCTCCGGCAAGGGCGGCGTGGCCTTTGTGCTGAAGCAGCAGTTCGGCTTCTCCCTGCCGGCGGCCATGAAGGAGGAAGTGGGGTATCTCATCAAGGGCGTGTCCGACAGGCGGCATCAGGAGCTGCACCCCTCGGAGATTTACGCCATCTTCGAGGAGAATTACATCAACCTGCACAACGTGTTCTCCATCCCTGAGTGCCATTTCCGGCAGGAGAAGGGCATCCAGGCCGAGGTGACCATAGAGATGAACGGGGAGAGGCGGCTCATCCGGGCAGGGGGCAACGGGCGCCTGGACGCGGTGAGCAATGCCATCAAGACCTACCTGGGCGTCAGCTACCAGCTGGCGGTGTACGAGGAGCACGCCATCTCCAAGGGATCCAGCTCCAAGGCGGCGGCCTATGTGGCGATTCTCTGCGGCGGGAAGCACTACTGGGGCGTAGGCGTGGACGAGGACATCATCAAGGCCTCCATCGCGGCCCTGGCCTCCGCCGCCAACAAGCTGGCGGTGGAGCAGCATATCACAGAGGGGCGGGAAGAGCGGATCGTGGAGATCATCAGCTTCATCAAGAATGACTACATGAACGTGACATTGGACACCCTGTCCGAGGAGTTCCACCTGTCCAAGCCCTATCTGTCCAAGTACATCAAGGAGAAGGCGGGCATGACCTTCCAGGAGGCGGTGCGCAAGGAGCGCATGAAGAAGGCCCGGACGCTCCTGCGGGAGACGGACCAGACCGTGGAGACCGTGGCCGCGGAGGTGGGGTATGAGAATGTGGAGCACTTCAACCGCCTGTTCAAGAAGAATTATGGGATGACGCCGGTGCAGTACCGGAAGCAGGAGGGGTAAGGGAGCAGCAAGCAGTAGGAAACAGCCGCCCGCATGACCTGTCCGGACCCGAGAGGGCCGGATGGGATATGCGGGCGGCTGGATTTTGCCCACTGCACCCTTCCGATTCCGCAAGGAGCAGATTGTACAGCTTTGTCTCAAACAATCTGTTGGCGATAGAGACAAAGCCCTGGTCTTCCTTCAGGAAACCGAACATGCATCCGATGCTGGCGAAACGGCTGTCGATTTCAAAAGTATATTTCGTGCCGCGGAACAGGATATCGCTGATTTTTCCTTTCAGATTAGGATACTCGTCCAGCTTTTTCACCATGTCCTCGAACAGTGTGTTCGGCTCTTTCAGGAACAGGCGGATGGCTGCCAGCAGCCCCTCCTTTGTCCAGATATCCTTGCGGGGGACGAAGTCCGTTTCCGGAATCCGCTCGTCCAACAGTTTGCAGAGACGGGACACCATATAGGGATATCCGTCAGTATAATCGAAAATCATCCGGCTCATGGCAGATATGTCCATTCCGGTATGGTGCCCATGCTCGTATTCCCGGAGCATTCCTGCGATATCCTCCGGGTGGAAGCGCATGTCCATGGTGAAGTCATCGGCGATGTTCCAGGGGCTGTTGTAACGGCTACCGCTATCGCTCCCCTCTTTTAACCGAAGGTTTTTCACATTATACACACCGGCCAGGATTACGGACTGGAAGGTGGGCGTCAGCTCGCGGTTCAGGTAGAGGTCTCTCAATTGCCCCAGAAAATCTACGAAAATCTGATTGTTGCAGGCATTGTCCACTTCATCTATGATAAGGATTACCGGCTTCGGAGAATGGGAGCACAAAAGGCTGATGTCATCGAACATGTCCGTCAAATCCAGGGGCCTGTGAAAGTCCGCTGCCCTGGCGGCTAAGATATCCATATATTCAGGCCAATGCCCCTGCTGCCCCTGGATGGCAAGGGACTGCTGCATACGGCTGATGAACGCGCGGCAGAAGGTGTCCTCGTCCCTGAACTTGGCGGCACTCATGCGCTGGAAGCTTAACGAGAAGACGATGTATCGCTCCGCCAGCAGCCGGGAGAGTCCATAGATGACAGTGGATTTTCCGTACTGCCTTGCACGGTTTATGCAGAAATATCTGCCCGCATCCACCATCCGGGCAATCTGCTCCAATCTGCTGCTTAAATCCACCATATAATGCTTTGACGGAAAGCAGGTACCGGTTGTGTTGAAGGCTTTGTTCATGTCTGTGCGCACCTCCGGGGGTTCTTTCCTTTCATTTTACATGTCTGGGGGGTTGTTTGCAAGGATTATATCAGAAAGCATTGGTTTCTGCTTCAAATTACCCCTGTGCGGGGGCAACGAAGAACGCTTTAGTCTGATATAATATTTTTGTAGGACTGACCATGGCAGAAAGGAGAGCGCGGAATGAAGATATGTCCTAAATGTGGAAGGGAATTTGGAAACAGCTCCGTCAGATGTCCCATATGTAAATGCGAACTTCTAAAAAAAGAAGAAGTGCCATTGAAACGGGGATATGGATCACAGCAATCACAAGCAGGAAATCGAAATAATGAGAGGAAGATGACAGAGGAGAGGCCGAAACAGGAGAAAGCGGATTTGCCTAAAAGCGGCCATGATAAAGGCGGAAATCAAAAGAAAAAATGGGTGCCTATTGCGCTTTGCATAGGCTGCCTGGGAGTAGGATATGGAATTGGCTCTGGATCGGAAAAGGATGGTGCCCCACACAGGATCAATGGCATAGATAGTGTGCAGGAAAGCGTTGTTGACGAAACAGAAGGCAGCGAACAGCATTTAAGCGGAGATGAGAATATGGACAAAGAAACGCTTTTGCGCACTGCCATTGTAGACGCTGTGGGGGAAGAGCGGTTACTGGAATTTCTTTATGTACCGGAATTTGACAATACAAGAATCTTTTTTCGGACAGGGGATGGCCTTACCGCGAAGTCGACAGTCAAGGGGGCGTATTGGCATATCAGCGAAATTCTGAAGTCCATACAGCCTATAATCGATACGGACGTCAACATTTGTGTGAAATATACCCTGTTTGACCAATATGGCAACCCCAGAGAAGATAATGTAATCATCGCAGATTATACTTTGGACACAATACAAAAAATCAATTTCGACTATTTTCTCTGGGAAAATATACCAGAATTGGCGGAATCCTGGTGGAACCATCCGGCATTCGTCATAGATGAATAGTGTCATAAATTGTCAATATCATGATGAAGAAGTAAACGAGCAGGAAATCCACAATCACGATGCCCAATATGCGCAGAGCCAGGTTCCGGCTCCGGCAAAGCGGGGTATGGGAATGTATGCCCCTGTAGTTCGCTGTGAAGAAAATGACGCTTAAAAGGATCAGCAGGGAGACGATTCGCTCCAGCAGTTGCCTGGGGCCGGACGCGTCCTCCACCTTCATGGTCAGGCATACCCAGAACACCATGGTATATCCGATTGTCCCCAGGAGCATATAGAGCACATTCTGTTTCGCGGCATTGAAGTCGAGGAGCTTCAGGATACCATCTGAGGTGACGACGATGTTGGAGGGCTTCAAGTCGCGGTGGACGATAGGGGGATTGCAGCTATGGAGGGAGTGGAGGATGCGGCACAGATGTACCATGTACTCAATGACCCGATCCTCCGGCAGGGTCTTTTCGGCATCCAGGAGCTCCTGCAGGCTGGTGCCCGGGATGTATTCCTCGATTAAGGTCAATGCGCCATCCTCCTCCACAGCTTCGTAGATTCGGGGGATGCCGGGCAGGGGATGCTCCATGGGCTGACGGAATACAGAAATATTATATATGTTCAACGTTTTTTGGACATAAAACTTACCGGTCTCCTGATGCTGGACCAGGCAGATGCCATGCTCCGGATTGATGCCGGCTACCTTTCTGTAATAGGACAGGGCAAGGGAATCTGTGAGCGTCATGGGAATCCTCCTTGGCAGAAGCTGTTGGATTTATTATAATCTGTCACAGGGAGGAGCGCAAGCCAAAGATATCAAGGAGACCGGAAAAGGGCATGAAACATACTGGTACCAGGAGAAAGATAAGATGAACGACAAATCAACCGAGAAACTGGAAGACATCCTAAAGAACGCCTACACCTTCGAAGCCGGAAAATACCTGAAGGAGAACGCAGAAAGCCTCCTGCGGGAAGACAAGCCTTTCTGCGCCTACATAAAGGAACTGATTCGGGAGAAGAACCTGCACCAGCAGGACATCTTCATCCAGGCCGATATCCCGGAGCGCTATGGCTACAAGCTCCTCTCCGGGGAGAAGCGCACCCGCCAGAGGGACGTGATACTGCGCATCTGCTATGCCGCGAGGCTGACGCTGGAGGAGACCCAGCATGCCCTGATGCTGTATGGCATGTCGCCGCTGTACGCCCGAATCCCCCGGGATGCCGTCCTGATGATAGCTTTCAATCGCCACGCCGGTAATATTCTGGACGTGAACGCCATGCTGAAGGAGCAGGGGATGGAGCTGCTGCGCACCAGCGGTGCACAGGAGTGAAAGGGAAGCGGATTGTACTGGTTGCCAACAATTTTTGGATATGATATCATGTCCTTATCCAGGGCATAAAGCGGTCGGATGGTCATAAGTACCATATGTGGCCTGTGCACATGGTAAGGATAAGCGCAACATAGGGAAGGGGGATGGCTTCATGAGCAATCGAAGGAGGTTTCAGACCACAGGCATCTGTGTGCCGAAGCTTCATTACATGGTGGATATCAGCAACGCTGTAGAGCGGATTGCCGCAGACTACGTTGGAAAAGGCGAATATTTCACCATAAACAGGGCGAGGCAGTTTGGAAAGACGACCACCATGGAGCAGCTTTGCGTCAGGCTGAAGCAGGATTACATCGTGCTGTTCATCAGCTTCGAGGCGGCAGACGATTGCTTTGTCTCCCTCTACACCTTTGCCCAGGGATTTGTGAATAAAGTGGAGGTGGCGTTGGAGGGGAATACGGTCTCCAAGGAAGCCGCCGATATCTGGAATGAGCCGGTGTCCAGAGAGCTTCCCCTGGACTCCCTGAACCGGAAGATCACCAGGTTCTGCAGGGCCTGTGAAAGGCCGGTGGTGCTGATGGTGGACGAGGTGGACAAAAGCTCGGATAACCAGGTCTTCCTCTCTTTCTTGGGGCTGCTGCGTGAGAAGTATCTTGCCCAGGCTGCCGGGAGGGACTGCTCCTTTTGGTCTGTAATCCTGGCAGGGGTATATGATATCAAAAACCTCAAACTGAAATTTCATCCCGGAGAGGAGCCGAAGTACAATAGCCCGTGGAACATAGCGGCGGACTTCACGGTGGACATGAGTTTTTCGAGAGAAGGCATTGCCGGAATGCTGTCAGAGTATGAGGAAGATTATCATACCGGAATGGATGTAGAGGAAAATGCCGAGTTGATTTTTTCTTATACAAGGGGATACCCTTATCTGGTTTCCTATATCTGTAAGTGCATAGATGAAAAAACCGCCGGAAGCGGGGAGTTTCCTGACAGGGCGGCTGCATGGACGAGGAACGGCATCCTGGCCGCGGTCAGGCAGCTGGTAAAGGGTCCCAACATGCTGTACGATGACATGATCAAGCATGTGGAGGAGTATCCCGAGCTGCATGAGATGCTGGGGAACATCCTGTTCGGCGGGCAGGAGTACGCCTACCATGAATATGACAGAAGTGTCAGTATCGGAAGGATGTTCGGGTTTATCGAGAACCGGAACGGCAGCGTGGCGGTGGCCAACCGGATTTTCGAGAGCCAGCTCTACGATTATTTCCTGGCGGAGGAGACTAAGGAAAACGACCTGCAGCGAGAGCGGCAGCCGGAAAAGAATCAGTTCATCGTGAACGGCCAACTGGACATGGATCTGGTAATGCGCAAATTTTATGAATATTATACCAGCCTGTATTCTGAGGAGGACGAGAGGTTCATCGAGAAGTATGGGCGGAAGATATTCCTGATGTACTTAAGGCCGATCATCAACGGCGCAGGCAACTTTTACGTGGAGGATCAGAGCCGGACCAGGCTGCGCTCTGACATCATTGTGGATTATGGAGGGAAGCAGTACGTCATAGAGTGCAAGATCTGGCGGGGAGAGGCCTATCACCAACGAGGAAAGGAACAGCTGGAAGACTATCTGGAGGCCTACGGAGTCGAGAAAGGCTATCTCCTGACCTTTGATTTCAACAAGAAGAAAAAGCCGGGAATCAGGGAAGCCGCATGCGGGGATAAGAGCATGATGGAGATAGTGGTCTGACCTCATATGATAGTGTGTACTTGCGGTAATGTGGTAAAGCGGAAGCGGATATTTTTATACGAGGAGGAAAGAAATGGAACTTATTACGCTTATACTTTGTATTGTCAATCTTATATTGCTGATAGTTCTCCTGATTGGTTTATATCAGATAAAAGGCAGGAGAAACGGTGAAAATGATAAAAGGCAGGAGGATATTATAAATCCAATTAATAACCTGAAAGAGAATATTGCAAGCCTAAATCAAAGGAGCCTGGATGGCAATAAAAACTTATTGGATGAGATTGCCCGTAGAGCGGAGGCCACGACGAACCAGATTGAGAATCTCAGCGGAAGGATGATGGATTTTCAGGAAAAACAGCAAGGTAAAATAAATGGAACCCTTGACAAGATACAGTCAGAAATGGCTGGAATGCGCAGTGAAAACAGGGAAAGCCTTGACCAAATCAACAGTATAGTCACTGAAAAGATGCAAAAAACCTTGGATGAGAAGTTCAATGGAGCATTTGAGACAGTCGTAAAAAATATGTCGGAAATAGGAAAAACTCTCAGCGAGAGCCAGGAGAAGCAGCAAAAAAACACGGAAGAGAAGCTGGAAGGAATCAACCGTATTGTAAATGAAAAGCTGCAGAAGACGCTGGATGACAAGCTTAATGGCTTGTCGGAAACAGTTGTAAGGAATATGGCAGAGCTTGGGAAGAGATTGGATGAGAGTCAGGCGAGGTTGCAGAAGAGTAATGAAGAAAAACTTGACAAATTGACAAAGTATTTTGAAAACATCAGGATTGCAGTTATTGCTCAGTTGGAAAATATACGTAATTCCAATGGAGATAATTTAGAAAAGCTTAGAAAGGATAATCAGGAAAGCTTAGATAAAATCAATAGCACTGTCAATGAAAAGCTTCAGAAATCCCTTGATGAGAAACTGAATGGTACGTCTGAAGCAGTCGTAAGAAATATGACAGAGCTCGGTAAAACTTTAAATGAGAGCCAGGAAAGACAGCAGAAAAGTACCGAGGAAAAACTGGAAAAATTAGAAGAGAATTTTGATAAAATTCGGAACGACATTAATTCCACTTTGAAGGAAATACGTGAGGCAAATTTTGAGAGCATGGAAAAGTTAAGGAGGGACAACCAGGAAAGCCTTGATAAAATCAACAATACGGTCAACGAAAAGCTTCAAAAGACGTTGGATGATAAGTTTTCACAATCTTTTGAAGCGGTAAATAAGCGTCTGGCCGAAGTGTATGAAGGGCTGGGCGAGATGAAAAACGTTGCCTCGGGGGTATCTGATTTAAAGAATGTATTGGCAAATGTCAAGACAAGGGGCATTTTAGGTGAAATTCAGTTGGGGGCTATCATAAGTGAGATATTAGCACCGGAACAATATGAGGAGCAGGTCAGCGTAGTTCCTGATAGTAGCGAAAGGGTCGATTTTGCCGTGAAATTACCCGGTATGGAAGATGGGGAGTATGTATATCTGCCAATCGACTCAAAGTTTCCGGGCAATACATATGCAAATCTGGTGGATGCCTATAACTCAGGTAAGCCGGAGGAATTGAGGGAGAAGCGCAAGAGCCTTGAAACAGAAATCCATAGAAGTGCGAAGAGCATACGCGATAAATACATCGCCCCACCCCATACCACAGGTTTTGCCATCATGTTTTTGCCATTTGAGGGATTATATGCCGAGGTGGTGAACATGGGACTGGTGGAGCCGCTGCAGCGGCAATACAAGGTCAATATCGCAGGCCCATCCACAATGGCGGCAATGCTGAATAGCCTTCAGATGGGATTCAGGACACTGGCAATCCAGAAGAAGAGCGGAGAGGTATGGAAAATTCTTGAGGCGGCCAAGAAAGAGTTTTCGACATTTGAGACTGTACTTAACCAAACCCGTGACCGCTTGAGACAGGCGGATGAAAACCTTGATAAGCTTATCGGAACGCGTACAAGGATGATCAATCGCAAGCTTTCCACAGTATCTGCGCTTAGTTCTACGGAAGAGGCGGAAAATATGCTTGCAGAGTGAAGGGCATCGACAAGCCCATCAAGGGCTGCTGGCAAATGTGGGCCAGAGGGAAGGTGATGAACGTCTCCGCGGGGACGGCGGTCATGCGGGACGGGTAGGGCTACAGGAGCATCTCCAGGAACTGGATTCAGGGCTGGGGACAGGGGCTTGTGCTGGCGTTCTTCTCCATTTTGCTGGTATCCAATACCATAGAGAAGGATGGAGCGCTTTGACGGCCGCCGTTGGCGCCCAGGGTCAGGGAAAGGGACAAGGACAGGCCAAAACGGCACAGAGAACAGAAAACTCCGGGAATCCGCCCGCAGGCGGATTCCCGGAGTCTTTCATACATGGATGTCAGGCCGTACCAAACCTTACGCCTGCCCGTCCGCCCCGGAGCCTTCCTGGGCGGGATCCACTGCCGTGTGCTCACAGGTATTGTAGCGAAGCTGCAGGAACTGGGTGCGGTCCTTGTTATAAAGCTTCTTCAGCTCATCGGAATAGCCCACCACCACCCAGGGCAGCGTAGCGTTGAAGTGGTTCAGCATATCCTGGGCCACGGCCTCGTTGGCCACGGCGAAGGTAAGCCCCTTGGGAGCGGTCTCGCCGTACACCATCACATTGTAGGTGGTGCCGGTCTTGACGCCGTTGGTGCGGTGGGTCACCGTATTCTGGTAAGCCCACATCATCTTGTTATTGGGAATCGCCCTGGGGATGGAGCCTGCCGTATAGTAGGTCATCAGCCTGCCCACCCGGAGCGTCCCCTTCTTGTCGAAGAACTTGGCGCTCCTGTAATCGGACTCGATGGAGGCCTCCGTGAAGCCCGCGTCCGCGATGTCCTTGTGGAGCTTCTTCAGCGCCCCGCCGCTGGCCGCGCTGGCGATCCGGACGATGCCGTAGATTAGAAGGACGACGCCCCCAACGAACAGGATTACGTAGAATCCGCCGTAAAGAGAGGGTATGGCAAAGCTGTCAATGTAATAGGGCAGCGTCCCCTCCTCGATATCCGCGTCCGTCCAGCCGAAATCCTCGAGGTAATCCTTGAAATAATACATCTCTTCGCTGTCCAGCTTCTTGATCTTGCCGTAGAAGGTGATGGGCGTGGACGTGCCGCCCTCCGCCGTGGTCATGGCCATGGTGTCCAGCTGGCTTCCATACCTGGCAGGAACCTTGATGGACATGTAGCGCCAGTCCGTGGACTCGTCATCGCCGGTCCAGATGACGTAATAGTAGTCCGTGGTAGTGGTGGCATTGGTTCTGGTGTTCTTGGAATACTCCTCCAGATAGCAGCCGAAGTTGTCGGCCAGCTCGACCTTTACCACCTGATTGCTGATTTTGTCCGGCTCCAGGCTTGCGAAATCCGTATAGCCCGTGACAATCTGGAACGCGTCCATGGCATTCCAGCCCGCCAGCCCCAGGCCCACCAGAATCAGGATGATGGACCAGGCGAGAGTGCCCTTCAGGGTCCGCTTCTTCAACTCTTCAAACATGTTTTTTCCCTCCGAAATTATTTATAAAAATATGTATAAAAAGTTATCTATATTCTATCACCCACATATGCAAACCGCAAGATGCACCTTATATAATTTTTTTATAAAAAAGAAAGACAAATTTAACAATATTGAACGGATATCGAAAGCACAGGAGTTTGGCAAATAACTTGAAAAAGCGGAGAAATCTGCTATAATGGGAACAATGGTGAAAAAACGGCTGTGAGAAGCAGAAAATAACAGGAAAGAGAGAGGAAAAGGAATGAAATTCAAGGATATGCCATATGAGCGCGTGGACTTTGAGCAGGTGGAGCAGGAGCTGAGGGCCCTGATGGAAGCCTTCGACAATGCGAAGGACGGCGAGGAGCAGTTCGCGGTCCATCAGAAATACTACGACCTGACGGACAGGGTCGGCACCCAGATGACCATCGCCCACATCCGCTACGACGCGGACACCACGGACGAATTCTACAGCGCGGAGCATGACTATTACAATGAGAAGTCCCCCATCTACCACAATCTGGCGCTGGAATACGAGAAGAAGCTCTACGCCTCCCCCTACCGGGACAAGCTGGTGGAGAAGATAGGCCCCGTGGCCTTCAGGAACATGGAGATTGCCCAGAAGGCCATGGACGAGCGGCTGATTCCCCTGATGCAGGAGGAGAACAATCTCACTACGGAGTACAGCAAGCTGATTGCGAATGCGAAGATTCCCTTCGATGGCCAGGAATTGAACTTGTCCCTGCTGCGCCCCTATACCGTGCACCAGGACAGGACCGTGCGCGCCGCCGCCTGGAAGGCCCAGAGCGAATTCTTCGCCGCCAATGCCCGGACCCTGGACGAGATCTACGACAAGCTGGTGAAGAACCGCACCGCCCAGGCCAAGGCTCTTGGCTATGACAATTACCTGGAGCTGGGCTACTACCGCATGTGCCGCAACTGCTACGGCCGCAGGGAGGTGGAGGCCTTTAGAAAGCAGGTGAAGGAGGACTTTGTCCCCTTCGCGGAGAAGCTCCATGACCGCAGGAGGCAGCGCCTGGGCCTGGAGAAGCTTAGCTGCATCGACACGGCCGTCTACTTTAAGGAGGGCAATCCCGCGCCCACAGGCACGCCCCAGGAGATTCTGGAGGCAGGGCGGAGGATGTACAGCGAGCTCTCCCCGGAGACAAAGGAATTCTACGAGTTCATGATGGAAAATGAGCTGTTCGATGTACTGGGCCGCAAGACCAAGCGGGCCGGGGGCTACATGACCTATATGCCGGTGTACCAGGCGCCCTTCGTGTTCGCCAATTTCAACGGCACCAGCGGGGACGTGGACGTGATCACCCATGAGTGCGGCCACGCCTTCCAGGGGTGGCTTGCCGGCAAGGATCCCATCCGGGAGCATTCCGACATCACCATGGAGACCGCGGAGATCCACTCCATGTCCATGGAGTTCTTCGCCCAGAACTGGATGCCCCTCTTCTTCGGCGACAGGGCTCAGGACTATATCGAGATGCACCTGGAGGACGCGGCTGCCTTCATCCCCTACGGCTGCATGGTGGACGAGTTCCAGCACATCGCCTATGAGAATCCTGACATGACCCCGGCAGAGCGCCACGCCGCCTGGCTGAAGCTGGAGCGGGAGTACAGGCCCCACCAGGACTACGGCGACGATCCCTTCTTCGGAAAGGGCGGCTTCTGGCAGCGGCAGCAGCATATCTACACCTCCCCGCTGTACTACATCGACTACAGCCTGGCCCAGAGCTGCGCGCTGCAGTACAAGGTGAAGATGGACGCGGACTTCGAGGGGGCCTGGGAGAGCTACCTGAAGCTGTGCAGGCTCTCCGCCAGCGATTTCTTCACCAATATGGTCAAGGAAGTGGGACTGGACAGCCCCTTCGAGGCCGGCTGCATGAAAAATATCGTGGAAAAGCTTGAAAAATATGTGAAATAGCTTTTCTTTTCACAGAGAATACTGTAAAATAGTCCGGTGTGGACGGCCAGGAGCCGCGATACGGAAACGGACCAGAAATGAGAAAGGAGACATTCGGCATGTCCAAGAAAGAGACGCGGAATACGGATCAGGCACCGGAGAAGGTGATGACGAAATATGATCTGAAGATGCAGCGGAGAAAGGAAGAGAAGGAGAGGGCGGAGAAGAGCAGGCGCAGGGATAACATCATCGGCATTGCGGTGGTAGTGGCGCTGCTGTGTTTGGTGGCGTCCTTCCCCATCCGCAACTACCTCACGGTGCATGGCAGCTACGTGAAGGTGAACGGGGAGAATATCTCTAAGGTAGAGTTCGACTACAACTACAATGTGTCGGTGAGCAATTACCTGAACCAGTTCGGGTACTATCTGTATATGATGGGCATAGACCCCAGCAGCGATTTCACCAACCAGATGTATTCGGAGACGCTGACCTGGGGAGACTACTTCCAGCAGCTGGCGGTGGAGAACCTGATGCGCAACAAGGGCCTGCTGGCAGAGGCAAAGGCGGAGGGCTTCGCCTACGACACGGCACAGGACTACGCCAGGTACAAGGAATCTCTGGAAAGCGCGGCCTCCGAGAACAATACCACGGTAAAGAACTATCTGAAGCAGCTCTACGGCCCCTACGCTACGGAATCCCGGCTGAAGCCCTATGTGGAGGAGGCCCTGTATGTGGCGGAGTATTATGACGAGCTGTCCGAGCGCCAGACCCCTTCCATGGAGGAAATCCAGACCTATTATGACGAGAACAGGGACAGCTATGACTCCGTGGACTACTATGTGATGACCGTGGACGCGGAGCTGCCCACGGAGCCTACAGAGCTGGCGGATCCCGTAGAGGAGACGGAAGGCGAGGAAGGCGGAGAAGCCGCTGCTGAGGGCGGGGAGGAGCAGGCCTACCAGCCCTCCGAGGCGGAGATAGAGGCGGCCATGGCGGATGCCAAGGAGCAGGCCGACATGGCAGTGAAGACAGTGAAGGCCGATGGCGAGCTGCGGGAGAACGTGACCAGGAGCGCGGCCACCTATCTGCTCCAGGACTGGCTGTTCGATGGGGAGCGGAAGGCCGGGGACTCCACCGTGATCGAGGACTCCACTGGACACCGCTATTATGTGGTGGAATTCGCGGACCGTTATCTGGACGAGGTGCTTTCCGCGGACATCCGCGTGGTGGTGACGGACGCGGAGAACGGACAGGCCATCCTGGACGAGTGGAAGGCGGGCGCCGCCACGGAGGAGAGCTTCGCGGCGCTTTGCGACAAGTACAATGACCCCGCTGTGACGGCAGCCGAGGGCGGCCTGCTGGAGGCGGTGGCATCCTCCGCGGTACCGGCTGATGTGAATAGCTGGATTCAGGACGAGGCCAGGGCAGAAGGTGACACGGCTGTCATTTCTCCCGAGGGGGATGAGAACACCTATGTGGTGTATTACAAGGGAACCAATGAGGCGGAGTGGATCTTGAACATCCGCCAGACGCTGATCAGCCAGAGGATGTCCGAGCATGTGTCCGGGATTACGGAGCAGGGCACGGTGGAGGATCCCAAGGGGAACCTGCGCTACCTGGAGGTGCAGGCGGAGGCCGAGGCCGCGGCCCAGGAATCCTCCGCGGCGGCTGAGGGAGAAGGCTCTTCTGAGGATGGAAGCGCCTCCCAGGACGGGGAAGGCACCGGTGAATCGGAGGACGCCGAGGATACAGATGCCTCCCAGGAGCCGGAAGCTTCCGGTGAATCGGAGAGCGCCGAGGATTCCGGGGAAGCCGGAGAATAGAGCAGAGAGCGGAAGGCGGTGGGGCTTCTCACCGCCTTTTCAAATGCGCAGGCTAGACCGTGGAAATGCCCGGTGACAGGCAGGTATGACCCTGGGGAATGTCCGGCAGTCAAAATGCCGTACCAGAAGGAAATGGAATATGACAGGGCTGTCAGGTAAAGCGGAGATTAAGGAGAGATAGGATAGAAGGAAAGAAAGGAGGTCCGGAGAACGCCATGGGACGGGATATCAGGATAACAGTGCCCCCAAAGGGGAAATATATCATAGAGACCATTCAGCAGGCAGGCTTCCAGGCCTACGCCGTGGGCGGGTGCGTCAGGGATTCCATCCTGGGCCGCAAGCCCCAGGACTGGGACATCACCACCTCCGCCAGCCCCGTACAGGTAAAGGCCCTCTTTCCCCGGACGATCGACACCGGCCTGCAGCATGGCACGGTGACGGTGATGCTCCAGGGGGAGGGGTTCGAGGTGACCACCTACCGGATCGACGGCGCCTATGAGGACAGCAGGCATCCCAGCCAGGTGACCTTTACCTCGGATCTGAGGGAAGACCTGCGCCGCCGGGATCTGACCATCAACGCCATGGCCTACAATGACGTAGAGGGGCTGGTAGACCTCTTCGGCGGCAGGGCGGATCTGGAGAAGGGGATAGTGCGCTGCGTGGGGGATTCCCGGGAGCGCTTCCGGGAGGACGCCCTGCGCATCCTG
>CAOOJO010000011.1 GCA_948496895.1 uncultured Acetatifactor sp.
ATCCGTATCTTCGACTGTCTCAATGACCTGCGCAACCTGCAGGAGGCCGTAAACGCTACCAACAGGATGAAACAGCAGGAAGGCCGGGGCCATGCCCAGATTGCCCTGTCCTACACCCTGGGCGATGCCTACACCCTGGAATACTGGGCGGACACCGCGAAGAAGATCGAGGAGATGGGCGCTGATTCCATCTGTATCAAGGATATGGCAGGCCTCTTGGTGCCTTACAAGGCTTCCGAGCTGATCAAGGCCATGAAGGAGAACACCAAGCTGCCCATCCAGCTGCACACCCACTATACCTCAGGCGTGGCCAGCATGACCTACCTGAAGGCAGTAGAGGCCGGCGTGGACGTCATCGACACCGCCATGAGCCCCTTCGCTTTGGGAACCTCTCAGCCCGCTACCGAGGTCATGGTGGAGACCTTCCGGGATACGCCTTACGACACTGGCTTCGACCAGAACCTCTTGGCGGAGATTGCGGACTACTTCCGTCCTTACCGTGACGAGTGCCTGAAGAGCGGCCTGCTGAATCCCAAGGTCATGGGCGTGGATATCAAGACCTTGCTGTACCAGGTGCCCGGCGGCATGCTCTCCAACATGGTGAGCCAGCTGAAGGAGCAGAACGCTGAAGACAGGTACTATGATGTGCTCAGGGAGATTCCTGAGGTTCGTAAAGACCTGGGAGAGCCGCCTCTGGTCACCCCTTCTTCCCAAATCGTGGGTACACAGGCTGTGTTCAACGTGCTCATGGGCGAGCGCTACAAGATGGCCACCAAGGAGACCAAGGCTGTTCTGCGGGGCGAGTACGGGCAGACCATCAAGCCCATGAACCAGGAGGTCATCGACAAGGTCATCCCCGGCGAGGAGCGCATCACCTGCCGCTACGCGGATATGATCGAGAACGAGATGGATAAACTGGAGTCCGAGATGAGCGAGTGGAAGCAGCAGGATGAGGACGTGCTCAGCTACGCCCTGTTCCCGCAGGTCGCCCTGGACTTCTTCAAGTACCGCCAGGCCCAGCAGGACAAGGTGGATATGACCCAGGCGGATACCAAGAACGGAGCGTATCCCGTCTAAGCACTTTGAAAGAATGAGAGGAGGTTCCGGGATGGGGGCAAATGCCATCCTGGGACTTCCGGATTCTTAAGCGTGTCTTTATAAAAGAGCGTTGCTGCGGCAGTGCTTTTTTCGATTATAAAGGTTTCTGTGACGGCAGCGGAGGGCGAGCGTGGAAAAGGTGATTGTAGTAGGCGGCGGTGCCGCGGGCATGATGGCAGCGGTGGCGGCAGCCCAGAGCGGCGCCAGCGTATGCCTGATAGAGAAGAATGAGAAATTGGGGAAGAAGCTGTTCATCACCGGCAAGGGGCGCTGCAATGTCACCAATGCCGGGGACATGGAGACGCTTCTGGCCAATGTGTGCACCAACGGCAAGTTCCTCTACAGCGCTTTTTACGATTACGACAACCGGGCAGTGATGGCGTTCCTGGAGCAGGAGGGATGCCCGGTAAAGACTGAGCGGGGGGACAGGGTCTTTCCCGTCTCAGACCATTCCTCGGACGTGATTGGAGCTTTTCAGAGGGCGCTTAAGCGGCTGGGCGTGAAGGTGGTCCTGAATACACGGGTCAGGGGCCTGATGCTGCGGGAGGAGTCCGAGGGAGACAGAATCGCAGGCGTGGAGCTTGCGGACGGCACAGTTCTTTCCGCAGACAGATGCGTAGTCTGCACCGGAGGAATCTCCTATCCGGCCACAGGCTCCACCGGGGACGGTTATCGCTTCGCGGAGGAGACGGGACATAAGGTGACGGAGCGCCGTCCTTCCCTGGTGCCCTTCGATATCCGGGAGGAATGGTGCCGCCAGCTGATGGGGCTGACCCTGAAGAACGTGTCGGTGCGGCTGTGCTGTCAAGGGCGGGAGGTCTATCAGGGCTTCGGGGAGATGCTGTTCACCCATTTCGGCGTCAGCGGCCCGCTGATTCTCTCCGCCAGCAGCTTTATCGGGCAGAAGGGGAAGAAGCCCGGAAGGAAGGCGGATTCGGAGGCGGAGGAGGGCACGAAGCTCTACATCGACCTGAAGCCCGCACTGGACGAGGAGCAGTTGGACAGGCGGCTCCTGCGGGATTTCGAGGAAAACAAGAACAAACAGTTCAAGAACGCCCTGGGAGGACTTTTCCCCGTAAAGCTGATTCCGGTGATGCGGGATCTGTCCGGCATCCACCCGGATAAGAAGGTCAATGAGATTACCAGGGAGGAGCGCAGGGCTTTCGTGGGGCTGATCAAGAACCTGCCCCTGACGGTGACGGGTCTGCGGGGCTATGAGGAAGCCGTCATCACGAAGGGTGGCATCAGCGTGAAGGACGTAAATCCCTCCACCATGGAATCGAAAAAGGTGAGCGGCCTGTATTTTGCGGGGGAGGTATTGGACCTGGACGCGCTGACAGGCGGCTTCAACCTGCAGATTGCCTGGTCTACGGGGCATCTGGCCGGAAAGTGCGCGGGAGCGCCTGATGAGGAGAAGGAATAAGGGGAGGACAGGAGAAGAGGCAGATGGGATTTAATGTAGCGATCGACGGGCCTGCGGGAGCGGGCAAGAGCACCATCGCGAAGGCGGTGGCGAAGGAACTGAACCTGATTTATGTGGATACCGGGGCTATGTACCGGGCCGTGGCGCTGTATATGCTGCGGGAGGGCGTGAATCTGACGGACAGAGAGGCAGTGGCCGGGAAATGCCCGGAAGCGAAGGTGACCATTCGCTACCAGGACGGCATCCAGGTAGTCTTTTTGAACGGGGAGAACGTGAACGCATATCTGCGCACCGAGGAGGTGGGCGAGGCGGCATCCGTCATCAGCCCCATTCCCCAGGTGCGAAAGAATATGGTGGCGCTGCAGAAAAGCCTGGCGGCGGAGAGCGACTGCATCATGGACGGCAGGGACATCGGCACCTGCGTACTGCCGGATGCCCAGCTTAAGATTTATCTTACCGCCAGCAGCGACGTGCGGGCCAGGCGCAGATATGACGAGCTCGCCGCCAAAGGCGAACCATGTGATTTCCAGAAAATCAAGGCGGACATAGAGGACAGGGACTACCGGGACATGCACAGGGAGGAGTCTCCGCTGAGACAGGCCGAAGACGCGGTCACAGTGGACACATCGGACATGACTGTGCAGGAAGTGCAGGCGGCGATCATTGAACTGTGCAGGAGAGCACGATAGAGAGAGGCGCGGCTCCTTGCGGAGTTTCGGCGCGGATGCCGGGATTGTCTGCGGCAGACGAAAGGATTTTCTATGGAAGTAAAGCTGGCGGAGCGCATGGGCTTCTGCTTCGGTGTGAAGCGCGCGGTGGATACCGTGTATGAACAGATAAAAAATGGGAAAAATATATATACCTATGGCCCGATTGTGAACAATGAGGAAGTGGTAAGGGAGCTGGCGGAGCAGGGCGTCAAGGTGCTGGAGTCCAGAGAGGAGCTTGCGGGGCTTTCCGCGGGCAGCGTCATCATCCGCGCCCACGGCGTCCCCGAGGAAATTTACCAGACGCTGCGGGAGAAGAATCTGGAATGCATCGATGCCACCTGCCCCTTTGTGAAAAGGATTCACAATATCGTGGAAAAGGAGAGCCGGGAAGGACGACACATCGTCGTCGTCGGCAACGCCGGACACCCGGAGGTGGAGGGCATCGTAGGGTGGTGCAAAGGGCCTGTCACTGTGCTGAAAGACCTGGCGGAAGCGGAGGATTTTCGCCCCCCGGAGGGGGCAAAACTGTGCATCGTGGCCCAAACGACATATAACTACAATAAATTTCATAATATAGTTGAAATTTTGGAAAAAAAAGGTTACAATAGTATTGTTGTGAATACTATCTGTAACGCGACGGAAGAGCGCCAATGCTCGGCGAAGGCACTTGCTGCGGAGGCTGACGTTATGATTGTGATAGGGGGAAGGCACAGCTCCAACACCAGAAAGCTCTATGAGATATGCGCGGAGGAATGTGCCCACACCTATTTTATACAGACACTGGATGACTTGCATTTAGAGCTACCTAAAGCGGTTCGACTAGTGGGTATCACCGCGGGGGCTTCCACCCCAAATAAATTAATCGAGGAGGTTCAAAGATATGTCAGAATTAACTTTTGAACAAATGCTGGAAGATCCAAATTCAATTAGGACAATACATTCAGGAGAGGTAGTCGAAGGCACAGTCATCGATGTCAAGCCGGAAGAAATCGTCTTGAACATTGGGTACAAGTCGGACGGTATACTGGCCAGGAACGAATATACCAATGATTCCAGCGTGGATCTCACTGAAGTGGTCAAGCCCGGCGACACCATGGAGGTGAAAGTACTGAAGGTGAACGATGGCGAGGGGCAGGTAGTTCTGACCTACAAGCGCCTGGCGGCCGACAGGGGCAACAAGAGGATTGAGGAAGCCTACAACAGCGGCGAGGTGCTCAAGGCACCGGTGACCCAGGTGCTGGAAGGCGGCTTGAGCGTGGTCTATGAAGAGGTGCGGGTGTTCATCCCTGCCAGCCTGGTATCCGATACCTATGAGAGGGATCTGGGCAAATATTTGGGACAGGAAATCGAATTCGTCATCAGCGAGTACAATCCGAAGAGGAGAAGATATATCGGCGACCGCAGGCAGCTGATTGCCGCCAGAAAAGCCCAGATGCAGAAGGAGCTCTTCGAGAGGATTCATGAGGGCGATGTGGTGGAAGGCGTGGTCAAGAACGTGACCGACTTCGGCGCGTTCGTAGATTTAGGCGGCGCGGACGGTCTGCTGCACATCTCCGAGATGTCCTGGGGCCGGGTGGAGCATCCCAAGAAGGTCTTCAAGGTGGGCGAGAAGCTGACCGTGCTGATCAAGGAAATCAACGGCAGCAAGGTGGCATTGTCCCTGAAGTTCGAGGATCAGAATCCCTGGAGGGACGCGGCGGACAAATACGCCATCGGCAATGTGGTCACCGGCAGGGTGGCCAGGATGACCGACTTCGGCGCGTTCGTGGAATTAGAGCCCGGCGTGGACGCGCTGCTCCATGTATCCCAGATTTCCAGGGAGCATGTGGAGAAGCCTTCGGATGTGCTGCGCGTGGGCCAGGAAGTGACGGCGAAGATCGTGGACTTCAACGAGGCCGACAGGAAGATTTCCCTGAGCATCAAGGCTATGGGCGCAGCCGCCCAGATTGACCAGGATGTGGTTCCCGTTGACATCGAGGCGGTCATCTCGGCGCAGAGTGAGGAGTAAGATTGACAGATAATAAATCCCGGGATGGTAACTGCCATGCTATTTGATTACGAGTATTTCAAAAGGGAAGTACTGACATTGACAGGTATCAACCTGAGCTGTTACAAGGAAGCGCAGATGAAGCGCCGGATTGACAATCTGATTTCCAAGAACAGGATAGAGGGATATGACAAGTATGTGTTCTGTCTTCGGACGGACAGGAGGATGTTCGAGGAATTCGTCAACCACATCACCATCAATGTATCGGAGTTCTACAGGGACATCGACCAGTGGAAGGTGATGGAGGAGAAGGCGATTCCCGAACTGATTCAGAGATTCGGCAGGAATCTGAAGGTCTGGAGCGCGGCCTGCTCCACCGGAGACGAACCCTATTCCCTGGTGATGGCCCTGTCCCGCCATCTGCCACTCACCAATATCAAGGTATATGCCACGGATGTGGACAGGCAGATTATCGAGATGGCGAAGCAGGGCGTGTATCCGGAGAAGAGCATCGCGGCTGTGCCGGCGGACTTAAAGAGGAGATATTTCAGACAGACAGGCGGTGAATACAGGATTTCGGATGAAATCAAGTCCCGGGTGGAATTCAGGGAGCATAATCTGCTGAAGGACGCCTACCCTACAGGCTGTCATCTGATTGTCTGCCGCAATGTGCTGATTTACTTCACGGAGGAGGTCAAGGATCAGATATTCCGGAAGTTCTACAGCTCTCTGGTGAACGCGGGGCTGCTTTTCATCGGCGCTTCCGAGCAGATCATGAATCACAAGGATATCGGGTATTTCAGAAAGAATGCCTTCTTTTATCAGAAAGCATAATACCTGCGATTACACAGCGACGGCAGCGGGAGAAGCAATCTTCCGCTGCCGTTTTACAAGCTTTGCCAATCAATAGCTGGAGGCCATCATGCTCAGCACATGGCTGGCATAGACGGAGAACGCCTGCCGGTTCTTCTTCAGCTCGTCCGTCAGCTCGAAGAAGAGTTCGCGGCTCTTGTAGTCGCGCTTGAAGAAGGGCGAGAACAGGAAATCCCACTGGGGCAGATAGCTGGACACCTTGCGGGTGTAGCAGTTGGCGGCGGAAGCCTGGAGCCGGTAGGCCTTGTCCACGAAGCCGGCTACGGACTTATGCAGCGCCACATCCTCCGTGGGGAGGTAGTAATAATCCTGGTAATTGGAATAGAAGTATTTCAGCTCTTCCTCGAAGATGGGAATCTTCAGGGAGCAGTCCGGGCCGTCCCCCCGGAAATAGCAGCCCCCCACGTTTGCGGACACAGGTTTGGGCAGGGGCGTGTCCGGCTGGAAGAGGATGACCAGCTCCCTGCGCCGATTGCCGTTCACGTCCTTGTAGGAATTGGCCTGTACCCGCCTGGCCTTCACCGGCTGGTTGAACAGGTCATAATAGGCCAGCATGTTCAGGATTTCCAGCATTCCCTTCAAATCGTCCGCGTTGTGCAGAAGCAATGCGTTCTCCGAGAATTCGGAGGGGTTCTTGATATAGTCGTGGTAGATGCCGATCAGCTCGCTGCCGGAGAATACATCCTTACGCGCCACCTCCAGGAACTGTTCGAAGGTCTTCTGCTTGCAGTTGGGGAGCCTGAGGAAATATTTGTAGGGCATGACCCTGCGGTAGATGTCGATTCCCTGGAAGGCATCGAAGCTGTAGGGCAGGTCGTGCTGGGCGCACTTCTGGGCGATGAAGGGCAGGTCGAAATTATTGCCGTTAAAGTGGATCAGATAGCGGTAGCGCCTGGCGAAATCGAAGAAGGCCTTTATCACCTCCGCCTCCTGCTCATAGGCCTGTGCCATCCACTGTATGGTGTGCCATTTCCCTCCCAGGAAATAGGCGCAGCCGATGAGGTACAGATAGGAGGATTTGGCGGTAAATCCCGTGGTCTCGATGTCGAGAAAAAGCACGCGCTCTAAGGGCGCGAGCCTGTCCAGCGGATAAGTTATCGAAAAGTTCTCCAGTGTTTCCTCAGATATTCTCATGACAGCCTCCGTCTTCATAGTGGGTTCCTAATCTTTCCATGTATATAATATCACATTTTTGAAAATTCCAGTAGTATTTTCCGAAAAAAAATAGTATATTTAAAGTATCTATAAAAATGGAAGCTAGATTTTGAGAAAGGACTTAAGATAACATGGCGAAGTTGACATTTGTGGGGGGCATACATCCCTATGACGGAAAGGAGCTGTCCAAGGACAGGCCGATTGCGGATGTCCTGCCGGGAGATGAACTGGTCTATCCCCTGTCCCAGCATATAGGGGCACCGGCCAAGCCGATTGTGGCCAAGGGGGACAGGGTGCTCATGGGACAGAAGATTGCCGAGAGCGGCGGATTCGTCTCCGCACCCATCTACGCCTCTGTCTCCGGCACGGTGAAGGCCCTGGAAGCCAGGCGCGTAGTCACAGGCGATCTGGTCATGAGCATCGTGGTGGCCAACGACGGGCAGTATGAGGATGTGGGGTTCCGGCCCCGGGAGGACGCGGGGAAGCTGTCCCGGGAGGAAATCATCGATATCATAAAGGAAGCCGGAATCGTAGGCATGGGCGGGGCGGGCTTCCCCACCCATGTAAAGCTCTCCCCGAAGGAGCCGGAGAAGATTGACTATGTGATTGCCAACTGCGCGGAGTGCGAGCCCTATCTGACCTCCGACTACCGCAGGATGCTGGAGGAGCCCGAGAAGCTGGTGGGCGGGCTGCGGATTGCCCTGCAGCTCTTTCCCCATGCCACAGGCATCCTGGCGGTGGAGGACAACAAGCCGGACTGTATCGCCCTGCTTAAGGGCCTGGTCAGGGACGACCCGAAGATTTCCGTCAAGGCCCTGAAGACCAAGTACCCTCAGGGCGGCGAGAGACAGCTCATCTACGCCACCACGGGCAGAAAAATCAATTCCACCATGCTCCCGGCGGACGTGGGCTGCGTGGTGAACAATGTGGATACCATCGTGGCGATATACAGGGCCGTGATGGAGGGGCGGCCTCTGATAGAGAGGATCGTCACCGTCACCGGGGACGCCGTGGCGGTTCCCCAGAACTTCCGGGTGAAGATCGGCACCAGCTACAGCCAGGTGCTGGAGGCCGCAGGGGGCTTCAAGGGCACGCCGGAGAAGATCGTCTGCGGCGGCCCCATGATGGGATTCGGCATGTTCGACCTGAACGTCCCCACCACCAAGACCTCCACGGCGCTGCTGGCGCTGTCCCATGACGAGGTGTCGGCCATGGAGCCGGGGCCCTGCATCAACTGCGGGCGCTGCGTGGAGGTCTGTCCGGGCCGGGTAATCCCCAGCAGGCTGGCGGATTACGCGGAGCGACAGGATGAGCAGGCCTTTTTGGAAAATTACGGCATGGAATGCTGCGAGTGCGGGTGCTGCAGCTTCATCTGCCCGGCCAAGCGGCCCCTGACCCAGCAGATCAAGTCCATGCGCAAGATTCTGCTGGCCAAAAAGAAAAAATAGACTGCGACATAAAACCTAGGAGAAAAACACATGAGCGAATTGTTCAAAGTATCATCTAATCCTCATATTCGTTCCAAAGTGGCCACAGGCGGGCTGATGGCGGCGGTAATCATAGCGCTGATGCCCGCCACAGGCTTTGGAATCTATAACTTCGGGCCCAGGGCCCTGGCAGTGATCGCGGTGACCATTGCCAGCACGATCCTGACGGAATATTTCTTCGGACTCTATAAAGGGAAGCTGACGATTACAGATCTGTCGGCGGTGGTTACGGGGCTGCTGCTGGCGCTGAACCTTCCGGTGACCATCCCGCTGTGGATGGCGGCATTGGGCGGCGTCTTCGCCATCCTGGTGGTGAAGATGCTGTTCGGCGGCCTGGGGCAGAACTTCATGAACCCGGCGCTGGCGGCCAGGTGCTTCCTGCTGATTTCCTTCCCCACGGCCATGACCTCTTTCGAGTGCGATGCCTATACCGGAGCCACGCCTCTGGCGGCGCTGAAGGCGGGAGAGGCGGTGAACGTGCTGGATATGGTGATGGGGCGCACCGCGGGCACCATCGGAGAGACCTCCGCGATCGCCATTCTGACCGGCGCGTGCATCTTGATTTTGTTCGGGGTCATCGACCTGCGGATTCCCGGCAGCTACATAGTGACCTTCACCCTGTTCGCGGGGTTGTTCGGAGGCCACGGCTTCCACCCGGCCTATCTGGCGGCGCAGCTGTCCGGCGGCGGCCTGATGCTGGGCGCGTTCTTCATGGCCACCGACTACGTGACCAGGCCCATTACCATAAAGGGGCAATATGTGTACGGCATCATCCTGGGGCTGCTGACGGGAATCTTCCGTATCTTCGGCCCCGGCGCGGAGGGCGTCTCCTACGCCATCATCCTGGGCAACCTCCTGGTGCCGCTGATCGAGAAATACACCAGGCCCACTGCCTTCGGATACCGGAAAGGAGGGAAGCACCGTGAAAAATAAGAGCGATGTCAGCGTGATGCTGAAAGAAGCGGGAATCCTCTTTGCCATAACCCTGATAGCGGGGCTGGTCTTAGGCCTGGTCAACGAGCTGACCAAAGACCGCATCCGTATCCAGCAGGAGAAGGCCGTACAGGAAGCCTGCGCGGCTGTGTTCCAGGCAGCGGCTTCCTTTGAGGAGATGGAATATGAGCCGGATGAGGCGCTGGCCCAGGAGCTTAGCGCCACCGGGGTAAAAGTGGGCAGCGTCTACCGCGCCCTGGGCAGCGATGGCAGCCAGCTGGGCCTGGTGGTGGAGTCCACCTCCACCGAGGGGTATGGCGGCAATATCGTGCTGTATCTTGGGGTCACCAATGAGGGGATGCTGAACGACATCTCCATCCTGGAGATTTCCGAGACGCCGGGGCTGGGGATGCTGGCGCCGGAGGTGCTGGCTCCCCAGTTCCATGAGAAGAATGTGGACAGCTTCGCCTATACGAAGACGGGCGCGTCAGCAGAAAACGAGATAGATGCCATTGCCGGCGCCACCATAACCACGAGAGCCGTCACCAACGCGGTGAACGGCGGGCTGAAGGCGGCGCAGGCCCTGACGGAGGGAGGTGCCTCGAATGAATAACGCGGGAGAGCGGCTTTACAACGGCCTGGTCAAAGAAAATCCTACCTTTGTACTGATGCTGGGCATGTGCCCCACCTTAGCTGTGACCACCTCGGCCATGAACGGCCTGGGGATGGGCCTTACTACTATGGTAGTATTGGCGCTGAGCAATCTGATTATCTCGCTGCTGCGCCACATCATCCCGAACCGGGTGCGGATTCCGGCGTTCATCGTCATCATCGCGTCCTTTGTGACGGCGGTGCAACTGCTTCTGCAGGCCTATATCCCGGCCCTGAACAAGTCCCTGGGAGTGTATATCCCGCTGATCGTGGTAAACTGTATCATCCTGGGGCGGGCGGAGAGCTACGCCTATTCCAACCCCGCGATACCCTCCCTGTTCGACGGCATCGGCATGGGGCTGGGCTTCACCTTTGCCCTGACCTGCATCGGCGCGGTGAGAGAGCTTCTGGGGGCGGGAGAGATATTCGGCTTCGGGCTGATGCCGGATTCCTTTGTGCCCATCCGCATCTTCGGGCAGGCGCCCGGGGCCTTCTTCGTGCTGGCGGCGCTGGTGGCCCTGCAGAATTTCGTGAAAAATAGCCGGAAAAAGGCCGGGAAGAGCTATGAGAAGATTGGCTCCGGGTGCAGCGAGGACTGCATGAACTGCAGCGAGAAGGGCTGCACGAAGCGGTTCTACGATGAGAACGGGGCGCGGAAGGCCGCGGAGCCGGATAAGGAGGGGAGATAGATGGGAATGGAGAACGTAAAAGAGCTGCTTGTCATTTTGATCGGCTCCTCCCTGGTGAGCAATGTGGTGCTCAGTCAGTTTTTGGGGCTGTGCCCCTTCCTGGGCGTATCCCGCAGGACCAATACGGCGGCGGGCATGGGGGCGGCGGTCATCTTCGTCATCACCCTGGCCAGCGCGGTGGCGGGCGTGATCTACCGCTTCGTGCTGGTAAGGTTCCATGTGGAGTATCTGGAGACTATCGTGTTCATTCTGGTCATCGCCGCGCTGGTGCAGTTCGTGGAGATGTTCCTGAAAAAGGCCATGCCCTCCCTCTATGAGGCGCTGGGCGTGTACCTGCCCCTGATTACCACCAACTGCGCGGTGCTGGGCGTGGCCATCACCAATGTGCAGAAGGAGTACGGGATTCTGTCCGGCATCGTCAACGGCTTCGCCACGGCGGTGGGATTCACCATCGCTATCGTGATCCTGGCGGGGATTCGGGAGAAGCTGGAGTACAATGACATCCCCGAGTCGTTCAAGGGCATGCCGACGGTGCTGCTGACGGCGGGACTTATGGCCATTGCTTTCTGCGGGTTTTCGGGTTTATTGTAACAGCATGCGGGACTGGAATAAAAACAGCAATGATTCGCCCAGTGCCCCAGAGGAATTACGGATGCGCACTTTGCAGCCGGAAGTCCTCTGCTAGCATTGGGTACTGGGCGAATCGTTGCGGAACTGGAATAAAAAGGAGACGGATCATGAGCTTAACTGGTATATTGACCGCCACAGCCGTGGTAGGCGTGGTGGGCATCTTCGTGGGACTCTTTCTGGGTGTCGCGGGGATTAAGTTCAGAGTAGAGGTGGATGAGAGGGAGGAGGCCGTGCTGGCGGCGCTTCCGGGCAACAACTGCGGCGGCTGCGGGTATGCTGGCTGCAGCGGCCTGGCGGCGGCCATAGCCAGGGGCGAGGCCCCTGTGAACGCCTGCCCCGTGGGCGGAGCGCCTGTGGGAGAAAAAATCGCCGCCATCATGGGCGTGGAGGCAGAATCTTCGGAGCGGAAGGTGGCCTTCGTGGCCTGCATGGGGGACTGCGACAAGGCCAGGCAGGACTATGACTACTACGGCGCCAGGGACTGCCGGATGATGGGCTTCGTACCCGGCGGCGGGCCGAAATCCTGCAACAGCGGCTGCCTGGGCTACGGCTCCTGCGTAAAGGCATGCCCATTTGACGCCATCCATGTAGTGAACGGCGTGGCGGTGGTGGACAGGGAGAAGTGCAAGGCCTGCGGGAAGTGCGTGGAGGCCTGTCCGAAGCATCTCATTTCCCTGATTCCTTATGACGCGAAATATGTGGTGGCCTGCAGCTCCAAGGACAAGGGGCCTGTCACCATGAAGGCCTGTGAGGCGGGCTGCATCGGCTGCGGCCTGTGCGCCAGGAACTGTCCCAGCCAGGCGGTATCGGTGAAGGACTTCCACGCCACCATCGATCAGGAGAAGTGCACCGGGTGCGGCACCTGCGCGGAGAAGTGCCCGAAGAACTGTATCCTGTCGAGGTCATAGGCATGGGAATTCCGGTGTTTTGTCTTAAAGAAGAAAGGAGGCGAGGACTGTGAAGATGCCGGAGGATTTTGACGATCGCTCCAGCCTGGCGCCCACGGTGGTGATGTCCATTCTGGCGGTGACCGCTTTTGTGGCATTGCTCCTGGTGGCCATCCTGTTCCTGAACCAGAAGCCGAAGAACAGCGCGGCTTCCAGGGGGTCCCAGCAGGCGGGTTCCGTCCAGGCCGCGCAGGAGGCCGCGTCCCCTGTCATCATATACCCGGAGACGGATGAACTGGTGGGCGATAGCGACCTGCACCCGGATGATTTCGATTTCTGGGACATGTATCCCAAGGAGACCGCGACGCCCCAGCCCACGGAGGAGCCGGAGGAGACGGCGGCGCCGGAGGACGACCCCTCCACGGACGGGAAGCATACTCTGGTGCAGTACGCGGATGGAAAGGAGGAGTGGGTCTTGATCAGCCCCTATCTGCCCAAACATGAATACGACTTTACCAAGCTGGTCTGCCAGTCGGACCTGATGAAGTATTACGAGAACGGCAAGCAGGTTTCGTACACGGGGGTGGACATTTCGAAATTCCAGGATTATGTGGATTTCGTGAAGGTGAAGAAGGCCGGAATCGACTTTGTGATGATTCGCCTGGGGGCCAGGGGCTATGGCACGGGGCAGTTGATTCTGGACGAATATTTCCAGGACAATATCAAGCGGGCCACGGATGCCGGTCTGCAGGTGGGGGTCTATTTCTATTCCCAGGCCATCTCCGAGGCGGAGGCCATAGAGGAGGCCAACATGGTCATCGAGAATCTGGGGGAGTACGCCATCAGCTATCCTGTGGCCTATGACATGGAGCGGGTGGAGAACGACACCGCCAGGACAGATATCCTGACCAGGGACGAGAAGACCACCATAGCAAAGGCCTTCCTGGACACCATCGCTGCCGCGGGCTACAAGACCATGCTCTATGGCAACAAGGAGTGGCTGATCAAGCAAATCGACATGTCCAAGCTGACGGCCTACGATGTATGGCTGTCCCAGGCGGCGGACATCCCGGACTACCCTTACCGGTTCTCCATGTGGCAGTACAGCTATGAGGGCTTCGTGGACGGCATCACGGGTTATGTGGACATGAACATCAGCTTCGTCAATTATTCGGAAAAGTAGCCTGAACCCAGAAGCTCCCTGCGCCTTTTCCAAACTTTCGCAAAAAAATTGCCGGACAACAGTCTATTTTAGAGAGTTGTCTCATATATTGATATATCGGACAGGCAGTTGAGAAGCAACATTAAGTTTGGAAAGGACTTGAAGGTATGTATAAGAGAGCGTTAAGTCTTCTGGTGATGGGCAGTTTCCTGTTCCTGGCGAGTTTCCTGTGCGTGAAGAGCATGGACAGGATACGGCTCAGTTCCGAGCCGGTGCAGATGCTGAAGCTGGAATTGGAAGAGCTGGAGGAAAAGGCCAAGGCCATGGAGGAAGGGGCGGTTCTGAACGCCAGGCAAGATCCCGGGAACCCGGAGAAGGGGCTTGGGATTCTGGACGTGGCTGTGTCCGGGCAGCGGGTAGTGGACTATGAAATGGTAGAGCATACGCTTGTCTACGATTTACCGGATGAGGAGCTGGACGCGCTGCTTCGGATCGTGCAGGCGGAGGCCGGGAACGAAGACGAGGACGGGAAGCTCCTGGTGGCCAACGTAGTGCTGAACCGGATGAACTCGGAGCTGTTTCCGGACACGGTGTCCGGGGTAGTGCTACAGAGGGAGAAGGGGATAAACCAGTTCTCCCCGGTGGCCAATGGGAGCTATTACCGGGTAAAGGTCAGCGAGGAGACGATCAGCGCTGTGGGCCGGGCCCTGATGGGGGAGGACATCTCCCAGGGGGCGCTGTATTTCGCCGCCCGGAAGTATGCCGACAGCGGGAAGATGAGGTGGTTCGACGAGAACCTTACATACCTCTTTGTGCATGGGGGGCATGAGTTCTTTAAGTGATGGGAAAGCGGATAGACAAAAGGGTAGAGCTCATTATTCCCTGAAAGGGGAGTGATGGGCTAAAATTTTGTGCAGATAGGACTGGAAATGAGCGGGAAAAAATGCTATACTACATAACGCCAGAATTTACTGTACTGCACTGGCTAAACGTATATGGCTGGCGTTATGTAGTCAGGTTACTCGGAAATTTTAACTGTTAAGCAGTATGTATTAGGAACGATGGAAACAGATGGAAGCAGAGAGACAGACAGGCAAAGGCTTCAGAAGAAAAGGAAAGGACTAGGCAGGCAAAAGCTTATGGAAGTGTTATATAACAGTACGCGCAGCAAGGGGATTTCGATAAAGGCCTCCCAGGCCATATTACAGGGGCTTTCGGAGGATGGGGGGCTCTTCGTGCCGGATCATATCCCGGCCCTGGACAGGAGCCTGGAGGAGCTGGCACAGATGGACTATCGCCAGGTGGCCATAGAAGTGATGAAGCTGTTCCTGACGGATTTCACGGAAGAGGAGCTGAAGGGCTGCATCGAAAAGGCCTATGACGGGAAATTCGATACGGAGCGCATCGCGCCGCTAAGGGAGGCGGGGGGCGCGCATTATCTGGAGCTGTTCCACGGCCCCACCATCGCGTTCAAGGACATGGCGCTGTCCATCCTGCCCCACCTGATGATCGCGGCGGCGCGGAAAAACAAGGTGAAGAATGAGATCGTCATCCTCACCGCTACCTCCGGGGATACCGGCAAGGCTGCCCTGGCGGGCTTCGCGGGGGTGGAGGGCACGCGGATCGTGGTGTTCTACCCCAAGGACGGCGTCAGCGCCATCCAGGAGAAGCAGATGGTGACCCAGAAGGGGGAGAACACGTTGGTGGTGGGCATCCACGGCAATTTCGATGACGCCCAGACCGGCGTGAAGCGGATTTTTGCGGACAAGGAGCTGGCGAGGGAGATGGAGGGGAAGGGCTTCCAGTTCTCCTCGGCGAACTCCATCAATATCGGCAGGCTGGTTCCCCAGATATGCTATTACGTATATGCCTACGGGACGCTGCTGAGAGAGGGGAAAATCGCGGCTGGCGAGGCAATCAACGTAGTAGTTCCCACAGGCAATTTCGGGAATATCCTCGCCGCGTTCTATGCCAAGAACATGGGCCTGCCCATAGGGAAGCTGATCTGCGCCTCCAATGAGAACAAGGTGCTCTATGATTTCTTCCGCACAGGGGACTACGACAGGAACCGGGACTTCGTGCTGACCAGTTCCCCGTCCATGGACATCCTGATCTCCAGCAACTTAGAGCGGCTGATTTACCACATTGCCGGAAACGACGCGGACAGGAACCGGGCGCTCATGGAGTCGCTGGCCGGCCAGGGAAAGTACGGGATTACCCAGGACATGCGGGCGGCGCTGGGGGATTTCTACGGAAATTATGCCACGGAGGAGGAAGCGGCGGCGGAGATTCGCAGGCTTTACCAGGAGTGCGGCTATGTCATCGACACCCACACGGCCGTGGCCTCCGCGGTGTACCGGAAATACGTGGAGGAGACGCAGGACACGGCAAAAGCCGTCATCGCTTCCACGGCCAGCCCCTATAAGTTCACCAGGAGCGTCATGAGCGCCATCGGCAGAGCGGACAGTGAGATGGACGATTTCGAACTCGTTGACGAGCTGGCCGTAATCTCCGGCGTAAAGGTGCCCCAGGCCGTGGAGGAGATCCGCACCGCGCCCATCCTGCACAAGAAGCAGTGCGAGGCGGCGCAGATGAAGGACGTGGTGAAGGAGTTCCTGGGAATCTAGGAGATAAGGCCATGATTTCCTGTAGCGCATTGTGTAGATAGCGTATGGCAGGAGCATGACCGGGATTCCCGGTGAAGCGCGATATCAGGACGAGTCAGCCTGCGAGGAAGGATATGGTATGACAGATATGACGGAACTGACGATAGAAGAAATGTTGAGCAAGGTAGACCACACCCAACTGAAGGCTTTCGCCACCTGGGAGGACATCAAGAAGCTCTGCGACGAGGCGGTGAAGTACCGCACGGCCAGCGTATGCGTGCCGCCCTCCTATGTGAAGCGGATTCACGATACCTACGGAGAGCGGATCCACATCTGCACGGTAGTAGGCTTCCCGCTGGGCTACAGCGTCACGGAGGCCAAGCTGGCGGAGACCCGGAAGGCCCTGGAAGAGGGCTGCAGCGAAATCGACATGGTAGTCAATATCGGGGATGTGAAGAACGGGGATTTCGACAAGATAGAGACGGAAATCCGTGCATTGAAAGAGGCCTGCGGGGAGCATGTCCTGAAGGTCATCATAGAGACCTGCTACCTGACGGAAGAAGAGAAGATTGCCATGTGCAGGGCCGTCACCAATGCGGGGGCGGACTACATCAAGACGTCCACGGGCTTCGGCACAGGCGGGGCCACGAAGGAGGACGTGGAGCTGTTCAGAAAGCATATCGGCCCCAATGTAAAAATCAAGGCAGCAGGCGGCATCTCCACCCTGGAGGATCTGGAGCTGTTCATCCGACTGGGCTGCGACCGGGTAGGCACTTCCAGGGCTGTAGGCCTGTACCGACAGAAAGAACATGCGGAATGAGGCAACGAGGCAGATAGATAGCGGCGACGCTGGTTCGGGCAGGATTCAGGCCGGCAGGCACTGCGCCGTTGAAAGCCGCAGCGATTCTGCCTGGCATATCCGATTTGATTATGGTAGTTACACTGGTTTGTTTTTCGACCGGAATGAAGAGAAACAGGATAAAGAAAGGCGGTAAAAAGACATGGAGAACACAGTGATCCAGGGCAGGCTCTCGGCCCTGCGCAGAGCCATGAAGGAGGCGGGAATCGACTATTACATGATTCCCACGGCGGACTTCCACAATTCCGAGTACGTGAACGACTATTTCAAGGTGAGGGAGTTCTTCTGTAATTTCACAGGCTCCAACGGCACTCTGGTGGTGTGGCAGGAGGGCGCGGGCCTTTGGACGGACGGACGGTACTTCATCCAGGCGGAGCGGGAGCTATCTGGCACCACGGTAGAGCTGTTCCACATGCGGGAGGAGGGCGTCCCCACCATCACGGAATTCCTGCAGGAGAACATGCAGAAGAGCCAGACCCT
>CAOOJO010000012.1 GCA_948496895.1 uncultured Acetatifactor sp.
GGAGGGCGCAGAGGATGGGGATCCACATGAAGTACACTGTGGCCTGGAGGGAATAGTTCTCTCCGCCCATCCATTTGCCGTAGGAGGACAGGGGGTAGTCCCCGCTAACCACGTAGCCCCTGACGGGCAGCACATACTCCCACAGATGCCAGAGGCTCAGGGCGCAGCCCACGGCCAGCGCGATTGCCATGGGGCGGTTGCGGAACGCCCTTTCCAGCTCGAATTTCAGATTGTTTGCCATCCCTATTCCACCTTTACACCCAAATCGATAAAATAACTGCCCTCATTGTCGCTGTCGTACTGCTTTACGTGGTAGTAGAGTTCATAGGGACCCGTAGACCCCATGCGCTCCGCCAAGGTATCGTCCGCCTCTGTCCTCCTTCCACAGCCCTCTATCACCCAGCCCACCTCGCTGGTGACGGACTCCCCGGGCTCCAGCCCCCAGTGGTGGAACTGCTGCGGGCCGCCTTCCTCCCAGTACAAGTCAAAGTAGACCACATCGTTGGACCAGTCCAGCGTGTTCAGGGAAGCGCCGATGAGGGAGATTCCGCCGGCATTCCGGTTGATTTCCTGGAATTCGTCCGTGGTGTTGGTGAAAGTGATGGTCAGGAAGAGATACTTGAAATCCCCCGAAAGGTTCCCCTGGCTGTCCGTCTCCACGTTCGGCAGATAGTTCTCCAGATGCTCCAGGTTCCTGTCCCCGAAGCTCTCCGTGTAGTCAACCTTTTCGATTTTATAGGAGATGCCCCAGGCGGCTGCGGAATCCGACAGGGGCAGGATGTTCTCCTGCTGGGTGTAGAGGGTTTCGGTCTCGTATGCCTCCGGCTCGCCTGTATCGATAGACGCGGGCTTCCCGCCCTCTGCCCGGGCCGTGCCGTCCCCCGTGCCTTCTGCCTGAGGCGCGCCGTCTCCCGTTCCTCCTTCCGGGGCCTGGCCTCCCAAAGCCCGGGAATCTGCCGTGCCGTCTCCGGTATTGCCGCCCGCCTCGTCTGTCCCGCCTCCTGTACCTGGGTTCTGCGCCCCTGTGCCTCCTGTCTCTGCGCCGGAAGCACCGTCCCCCCAAGCCGCGGCCGCCGTCCCGCCGGGTTCCGGAGAGGCCTTGTCGGCACATCCTGACAGCATTGTCATAATCAGGGCTGCCGCCATTGTCTTTACCCATTTTCTCTTCATTTTCCATAATCTCCTTCCTGTATCTTCGCTCCCTGCGGCTCCCGCCCGGAAGCTTATGGCTATGATACGGCAGCCTTTTACAAGAAATCCCCCAAAAAATGCAAAAAAATTGCAAAGACCGCGATGAGTCTTTGCAACCTGCCTCCTTACCGCCACCCCTCCGGCGGCCAGAACCGATAGCCGCAGACTTTTCTTTCTACAGCGTCATAGTACAGCACCAGGCTCCCCTTTCCCATGACGCACACCGCGGCAACCTCCCTCTCGTCCCCGCAGACCTGCCAGGTGCCGCGCTCACAGCACTCCCACAGCGGTATCTGCGGCGGCAGCTCCTTCTGCTTCTCTGTCTGCGACAGCAGGGAGACGTAAAGCCCGTTCACCCGGAGCCAGTATTCCGGGCAGTCCTCATAAATCCTGTCGATTTCCTCCGTGTAAGCCCGCAGTCCCTCCTTCTCCCCTTGGCAAAGCGCCCGAAGGGCCAGGAACCCTTCCTCCATCTCCGCCCCGGTGGGCTCCCGCTCCGTCCTGCAGCACACCAGGAAAGGAAGCAGCCCCTCATCCATGGCCATGGAAAGGCGACATGCCCTGCCGTCCTTTTCCACCGATGCCTCCATCAGGTACCAGCCTTCCTCCCCTGCGCTCAAAAGGCCCTCCCAAAGGCGCTGATCCTCCTCCAGCCCCATCAGCCCGAAGGCCCGCTCATACACCTGAAATCCCACTTCCTCCTTATGGCATCTCACAAGGTCTTCTATGGACTCCCGGGACATTTCGTCCCTCTCTTCCCCCCAGGGATGCCAGAGCGTCTCCATGAACTGCCCCGGGGCCGTCTCCAGGCTCCCCGGCAGGGCCTCCTCTTCCTCCACGATGCCCTCCGGACGGAAGACTGCAGAGTAGGCAAGAGGGAGCAGAAAAATCCCGGCAGCCAAAATCGCGGCAGCGGACACCGCCGTGAACAATCGCCATCCCAGGCCGCATGCTCTTCCGTTTTCCCTCAGCCCTATATCCTTCATGCCCTGTGCCCTCCCCAGTGCGCCCTGTCAGCCGCTGCCCCCATTATAATCCATCTTCCCCGGAAACACAATGAAAACCGCTCCGCAGTCCGTCCGCGGAACGGTTTCCCCTCAAAGCATCATCCCTTCACCTGGGACACCGGGAGCCAGAGCTCCATATACCGCTTCTCGCTGTCCGGATTCCGGAACCAGTGGGTCACCGAAACCTCCGGTGCCTCCGCCAGCACGTACCCGGAGGACGGGAGCCATTCCTCCACGATCCTCTTTCGCAGCTGCGGGAATATCCTGGTGGGATACTTGCACCGCTCCGTCTCGCATACCACATAGGTGTGGGCGGGAATGGCGATGTTCTCGAACCGCGCGGCATCCTCGGCATTTCCAAGTTCCTGCTCCAGATGCTCCCTCTCCCACTCCCGAAGCTTCGCCGCGATATAGAAATCGTACCCCTCCTCCCGGAAATTCGTCATGATCCCGTAGCTGGTCACATGGTCCCCTGCAAGCCCCTTCAACGCATACTGGTTCAGCCTTGTGGTCACGTAGAACTCTTCCTCCTGGGCATCCCGTTCCGCAGGGCTTCCCGTAAAGAACCTCTTGTAGCCCGTGAGCACCATCTCCGGCTTCTCTTCAATCCTGTAATCCATGCTGCTGCCTCCTTCCAATGATATCCGGATGGACAGGCGGGTAAAGGAGCGAAGCCTGGCCCCCGGCTCCCGCGCAGCCGACGGGGTGATGCCGTGGAACCTGGCGAACGCCTTGGCGAAGCTGTCCGGGCTCTCGTACCTGTACTTCACCGCCGCGTCGATGACCCTGATCTTGTCCGATGCCAGCTCCATCCCCGCAAGGGTCAGCCTGCGGCTGCGGATGTACTCCCCCAGGGTATAGCCGCACAGGATGCTGAACACCCTCTGGAAATGATAGCTGGAGGAAAAGCCTTTCCTGGCGATCTCCTCATAATCCAGCTCCTCCGTGATGTGGTCTTCGATATAGTCGATGGCCCTCTGTATCCCTACGACCCACTCCATTCCCGTTCCCCCAATCGGCGCATCCCCATGCCTGGCACCCGTTCCGCGCCTGCTCATCCATTTTCTGTTTCCGATCCGTCCTGTTCCTTATACCATGGTATGAAGACATTATACCAGAGGGAAACGCCCTGCGCCCGACTTTCCCTGCGGACAGGTGGCGGAATGCTCCCCTTCCATCATACCATGCTTTCCTCCTTTCCGCCAAAGGGCATGACGTGAAAAAATCTGAAAACTTTCACCTTTTAGTATAATGAACAATCCCATATAATCCGTTATAATACATAACAGATTCAAAATTATACTACAAAAGAAAGGAAGGCATCCGATATGCAGATTCAAAACGTAGAAGCATCCTGCTCCTTGTCAAGGACGGCTACAGATATCTCCGCCCAGGGCGCCCCTAAAACCATAGCGGAAGCCTGGAGGGAGCAAGGGTTCGACGGCCCGCCCGTAAAGGTGGACATCTCAAAGGAGGGCATGCGCGCGTACAAGGAGCTGTTCCGAAAAGAGGATCCCATGGAGGATTTCAAAAGCCTGAACCTGCGGCTGATGCCCGGGGAGATGGCCTGGGGGAACGAGGGCTGGCCGGACATCGACGAGTTCCTGGGCTGGGGCACCATGTGGAAGATGATGGACGGCAAAGTCCCCCGCGACAACCGCGACATCTTCACTCCTGTCAAGGACAAGGCCTCCGCGCTTCTGAACGCTTATAAGCAGACCTATGCGGAAATCGTAAAAGGCTATGCGGACGGAACGCGGACGAGATATGTGGTGGATATGGGCACGGAAGCCCTCTACCGAAGGGCCACCATGGAAGAAGACCTGGCGTACCTGAGAGAAGAATTTGAGGAAAGGGCCTCCAGCCTGGAAAAGAATCATCTCCGGGCCTGCCGGGATCGCAAAGTGCTGGCGGATGCCTACATGGACGGATTCCCTTACGGCTCCAGCATCAGGGACGTGCTGAAATACGGCATCCTCTACCGGAATATGAAGGATGAGGAGAAAATCGTTGATATCAAGCAGGGGCTGCTGGAAGCGGCGGATGCTTTTGAAGGGCAGTATGCGGCGAACGCATAGATGCCTGCCATAAAATGTTAAGAGAAGCCATAAAACGTCAAAAACAGGGGGCAGGGTGAAATAACCTTACCCTCTTGTCTTTTGCCCTTCAGGCGGCAATCACATCAGCGATATAGTAGAAATCTGTAATTTTTAAAACAGAAAAAGATTGACAGCGCTGCCAAAAGAAGTTATAATTATTGTTATATAATATTTGTTATATAAAAAGGAGAAAAGCAAGTTGCCGCCAAGAGCTAAGATCACAAAAGACATGGTCATCGATGCCGCCTTTGAGACTGCCCGTGAAGCCGGAGTGGAAAATATCAATGCAAGGACTGTGGCGAAGAAGTTGAACTGTTCCACGCAGCCTGTCATGTACCATTTCGCAACGATCGAGGAATTGAAAAAGGCCGCCTATGCAAAAGCAGACCGGTATCATACGGAATATCTGATGCATATGACACAGGACGATATCCTGTTGAGCATCGGGCTGAATTATATCCGGTTTGCCGTGGAAGAACCGTATCTGTTCCGCTTCCTTTTTCAATCGGGATTTGCTGTGGAAAAAAGCCTGCTGGAAATGATAAACTCCAAGGAGCTTGCTCCCGTTCTTTCGGCCATGCAGGGAGCCATGGGCTTGAATATGGAACAGACAAAGAAAGTCTTCCTGACGCTTGCCCTGTTCGTCCACGGCTATGCCAGCATCCTGGTCAACAACTCCTTGGAATATGATGAAAGCCTGATAACAACGCACCTGGAGCGGGTGTACACAGGCGCGATATTAGCCATACAGGAGGAGGAAAAATCCTCCAGAGGAGAATCGAAATGAAAAAGCTATATGAAAAAAACGAAATGACCTTTGCAATCGTCTGGATCGTGATCTACTGCGTCCTGCAGTCCCTGGCAAACCCGCTGAATGAAATGATTGGCATCCCCTATTCTGCCAGCGCCGTTTTCTGCGCCTTACAGACTGTGGTTCTCTTCGTCTTTCTTCAGAAAAACGGCCTGTCAAAGCGTTACGGGCTCTGCAGATCCTCCTTGCCTGCCAGTCGCTTTCTTTACTATATCCCGTTAGTCATCCTGGCTACCAGGAATTTCTGGAACGGAGCCACGATCAATTACAGTTTAGCGGGCACCGTCTGCTTCATCCTCTGCATGCTCTGCGTCGGGTTCGTAGAGGAAGTGATTTTTCGGGGATTTCTTTTCCGGGCGATGGAGAAAGACAATGTAAAAACGGCTATTGTCGTCTCCAGCGTCACCTTTGGCCTGGGGCATCTGCTGAACCTGGTGAACGGCAGCGGCGCGGGGATAGCGGAAAATCTCATTCAGGTCACGGCAGCAATCGCGATCGGCTTTCTGTTCGTAATCCTCTTTCACCGCGGCGAAAGCCTGCTGCCCTGCATCATCACCCACTCCGCGATCAACATCACAAGCGGCTTCGCAAATGAGGCAGGGCTGACCATAGAGAAGTGTCTCGTCTTTCAGCTGCTGGTGTTTGTAATTACGGTTTCCTATTCCTTCATTCTCACAAAGACGCTCCCGAAAAGGTAAAAGGGCGCGACAGGCGGCCGTAAATCAAACGACCGCCTCCACTAAAATTTTATCCCCTACTGCTATCTCATGGACTCCCACCTGCTTCTTTTTGTTGAAGTTGAAGCTCACCATGTATCCCTTTTTCAGCTGATAATAATCCAGATATTCAGACAGCTGCTCTTCCCCTCTTAAGTGGTATTCATTTCCTCGCCAGATTTTCAGTCTGGTCACCGTCTGTCTCCCCTGAAAGTCGATGATTACATCCGTGCGCCGATGGTTCCTGGTTCTGGCTTCAATGTAATAATTGCCCTTTCCGTTTATGACAGGGCGCACATAGAGCAGGAAAAGCCGCCTCCCGTCCTCCTCCAGGAATTTCTCCCCATAATCGCCAAAAAGCTCCCTGTAATGGTCCACGAACTTCCGGAGCAGCAGCTCCACGTCCAGCTGGCCATCCCTGATGAACTGATTCCTTTCTGCCAGCGCAATCTGCGGCATATCGCTATTTAGGCTCTCTTCAGCCAAAAAACCGTTATAGAGCCTGGTCTCAAATATCCGGTTGGACACATGCAGGAAGCCGTTTTGGACAGTAGCGAATCCGAACATCACCGCCATCCGCATGCTCTCGTTGCCGGGAATGTTCTCAATGGGCTTCCCCAGAAGCAGAAGCCCTTTCAGCATCTGCTTCAGCTCGGGATAGTCGATCAGCTTATTGTCCATGGATTCAAACAACGTATTCTCTTCCGTGAGAAGCATCCGCACCGCTGCCAGGAAACCGTCCTTCGTCCAGGCGGTCTCCTTTGTGGGAAAGCTTTCGCTTCCGGCGATTTCTTCATCCATCAGCTTGCACAGGCACGATACCAGAAAGGGGTAGCCGGAAGTATAGGAGCGCAGCAGATCCGCCATCCCGGCAATGTCCATCCCCGTATGGGCATCGCCCTCATACTCCTCCAGCATCCCCGCGATGTCCGCCGCAGAAAAGCTCATATCCACGTCAAAATCCGCCGCTATATCAAATGGTGCCTGCACCATTTGATTCCACGGGCAGTCGCCAAATGAAAACACGTTTTCACTTGGCTCGTTGCCTACGTGAGTATTCCACGGACTATTCGTTTTCCGCGCATCCTCCGGCCTGATTTTCGCCTTTAAGCTTTTTATGTCATAAAGCCCCGCCAGGATGACCGACTGAAAAGTAACAGTCCCCCTGGCCTCGCGTTCCAGATAATATCCCCTTAGCTGTGCCAAAAAATCAAGGAATACCTGATTATTAGAGGCGCTGTCCACCTCATCTATCATCAGCACAACTGGCCTGGCGGAAAGCTTACAGATATGGTTCAGATTCGCAAACAGTTCATAGAGGGAGCAAGAGCTGTCCCTGCTTTGGCATATATTCTGCAGGTTTTCCGTCTCATGGCTTAATTCGGAACCATATGATTCTTGGTTTCTGTCAAGCTCCCTCAGGAAACAGTCTGCAAAGGAAAGAGAGAAACTGTTTTCATTTTTAAATTTCATAGCATCTAATTTCTGAAAATCAATGCTCACCACCAGATAATCCGGTTTTAAATACTCTTCCAACGCATAGAGCAGAGTGGTCTTTCCGTACTGCCTGGCCCGGTGGATAGTGAAATACGCGCCCTCTTCCACCATTTCCTTCGCCTGAGCCAGCCGACCCTCCAGATTGACCATATAGTGCTTCCTCGGAACGCACAGCCCAGTCACGTTAAACCGTTTTCTCATCTCCGGCATCCCTCCTTCCATTCCTGATTCTGCCGACTAAAATCCTCTGTCATGATGAAAGTTTACCATATCGACCTCAGAGCGTCAATGTCCGGCAAGAGGACTTTCATGAAAATATGAGCAAATAGAAGTGGACTAAATATTTTTCTCTGTTATAATAGTCCTTAGATAATAGAATCCTACCTTGGATTCCATTATAGTCCTTAGCTAATCAGATTTGGAGGAAGCCTCTTATGTTAAAGCGATTGACCAGCGCAAAGGAATACATAGATTTCATCAATGAAATAAACCGCGACCCGAATTTCAGCGACCCCATGCTCAGCAATGAAGAGCAGATACGCTGCAATCTATTGGACGCTCCGGACAAGCCCTCAAACCAAATCTGGGGCGTTTTTGAGGAAGCACGGATCACAGGCCTGTTCGTGTTCCTGATATTGGAGGAGGAATCCTATATCGAAATGCTGGTAGGCCTGTCCCGCAGCCAAAAGGCCTACGAAGAGATGCTGTCCTTCCTGAAGGAGACTTACAAAGGCTGCCTGGCCGATTTCGTCTACAACCCGGGCAACCATCTCCTGCATGAGCTGTTGCGGGAGGAGATGGCACAGTTCGAGACTGAACAGCAGAAAATGGTGCTGAAAAAAGAAGTCCCCTATCAAAGCAGCCATCAAACAGAAACCTACAGCCCGAAATACAGAGAACAATATATCGCCATACATTCCAAGGACTGCTACTGGACTGCGGAAAAGGTCATAGATGCACCCGACAGGTTCCGAATCATCCTTGCCATAGAAGAGGGTGTGGTCGTGGGCTATATCGACATCACTCATAAGTTCGAGGAAAACGAGCCTTACGACGTGTTCGTCAAAGAAAGCTTCCGCCGCAAAGGATACGGAAGGGCCATGATGGCCAAAGCCATAGAACTCAACAGGCCCAAACAGCTGATGCTTTTGGTGGATGCCGACAACATTGCCGCAATCTCCCTGTATGAATCATTAGGCTTCGTCAAGGCCGTGGGCGAGAACAACATAACGGCGCATGTTTCGCTATGAGCATGCGCCCCTACGCTCAGCTCCCCAAGTGACAGCAAAATGACTGTTCTTCCATTCTGCATACCCCTTCCGTATTGAACCGTCTCATCCCTTCTCTTCCCCCAATGTCGCGCCGTCTACAGTAAGCCGCTTTCCCGTTTCTCTCCCGCTATCACAATGGCTTCTCCCCGGTGCCCGCATCTATGCGGCCCAGGCGCTGCGCGACTGCCATGCGGGAAAGCCAGGCGGCTCATGGGTCTGGAATGCTGGCGCTTTCAGGGGCATCCGGAACAGGCAGGAACAGCGACACCGTCGTTCCTATGCCCTCCCTGCTCTCTATCCGCAGGCTCCCGTCATGCGCCTCCGCAATGGCCCTGCACAGGGACAGGCCGATGCCGGAGCCTCCGCTCTGCCGGGAGCGGGCCTTGTCCACCATGTAGAAGGCCTCGGTCACATGCCCCAGCTGCTCCGGGGGGATGCCGATTCCGTAATCCCGCACCCTTATCACCGCCCTGCCGTCTTCCTTCTCCAGGCTGACGTCGATCCGCTGATCCTCCCCTTTCAGCGCGGACGCCTTCAAAGCATTGTCCAGAAGGTTCAAAAGCAGCGACATCAGCAGCTCCCCATCGGCCTGCACAGTCACCGGCAGAAGGTCTTTTTGAATCGTGCAACGCCGCTTGCGGCAGACAGGCTCCAGAGCCTGCACCGCCTTCTCCGCCAGCTCCCCCAGGTCCACCGGGCGCAGCGCCAGCGCCGTCCCCTGGAGGGACGCCAGTTCCATCAGCTTGGAGGACAGGGATTTCAGCCGCCTGGCCTCCGCCGCGATGATGGACGCGCATTCCCGGCGCTCCTCCTCCGGCATCTGGCTTTTGATGGTCATGATGTCCGCAAAGCCCAGGATGGAAGTCAGCGGCGTCTTCAACTCATGGGCCATGTTGGCGATGAAGGTCTCCCTGCTGGCCGCCAGCGCCTCCACCTTCCGGATGTTGTCCTGGATTTCCCCGGACATGGCGTTCATATGGCGGGACAGCTCCCCAATCTCGTCATGCCCTCCCGCCGGGACCCGGTATCCGTACTCCCCGGCCGCGATCCGCTCCGTGGCCGCCTCCAGGCGCTTCAGGGGCCTTGTCAGGCCCAGGATGGAGAGCAGCAAAGCCGTCGCTATGGCCAGGGAGACCCCTCCGCACATCCACTGGCAGAACCGCAGATCCTCCCCGAACCGGCGGAACAGGTCCGATACGTCGCCGGACACCTCCACACGGTAGAAGCGCCCCTCCCAGAAGGCCGTGGTGGCGGCGTCAATCCACCAGATTCCCTCCCGCTGCTCCAGCGCGGTGGCCCCTCCGGCGGCCTCCCCGGGAAGCCGGACGGCGGAAAAGCCCTCTGTCTCTATGGGCATGATGCTGATATCGTACTTCTGTGATTCCCCCGCGCCATTTCCGCCCTCCGGGGCCGGAGCCTGCCGCGGCCCTTCATCGGAGCCCACCCCGAAGGCCCCTCCGTCCCACCGGCTTCGGAACTCCTCCGACCCAAGGCAGAATTCCGCGAACAGCCCCTGCAGCTCCCCCTCCGTCAGCAGCAGCCGCCCGCCGTCGTCCTTTTCCTCCTGAATCAGATGCCCTATCTGGGCCACGGCGCTGTCGCGGACGGTCTGCACCTTTTCCTTTGCCAGCAGAAGGGCATCCCTGTGGTTCCGGGCCAGCAGCAGCAGGGAAATGGTGCTGGCGGCCAGGGCCGTCAGGAACAATGTCAAAAGGAAGATTTTCTGCCAGAGCCTCATGCCATCCCCACCTTTCCGAAATCTGCCGCAAGCGCAGGCCCCACCCTCAGATAGCCGGGCAGGCGCACCCTCGCGCGACAGCGCCTGCATCCCATGCCCTCCGCACGGCACACTGACTCCAAAGCTTCACAGCTTCAGCAGCTTATAGCCATAAGTGGGCACAGTCACCAGGCGGCCCTGGAGCGCCAGCTTCCTGCGCACCTGCTGCACATGGGTGTCCACCGTCCGGGTCTCCCCCTCGAAGGCGTAGTCCCACACCGCGGACAGCAGCCGTTCCCTGGAGATGACGATGTCCTGATGCCGGATGAAGAAGGCAAGGACGTCGAACTCCTTGGGCGACAGCGCCACGGCCTGGCCGCCCTTTTCCACCGTATGCCTCTCGGTGTCCAATGTGATGTCTCCGTAGGCGAGCACTGTCTCCGCCTTATGGTGGCGCTTCATCACCAGCTCGATCCGCGCCAGCAGCTCCAGAGCCTCGAAGGGCTTCACGATATAGTCCTCCGCCCCGGATTTAAGCCCCTGCACCTTGTGGGCCACGTCCTGCACCGCGGTCAGGTATATCACCGGAACGCCTGAGTCCTTCACGCCCTCCATCACCTGGAACCCGTCCAGCCCCGGGAGCATCACATCCAGGAGAATCAGGTCGAAGCCCCCACCGCAGGCCTGCTCCACCGCCGAGAGGCCGTCGCTGCAGATTTCGCTGTCGTAGCCGCCCATGGTCAGGCAGGTCTGGATATATTTTGCGATATTGCTGTCGTCCTCTACAATCAGTATCCTACAGGACATCTCCCATCCCTCTCTCCGCTCATAAGGCATCCGCCCTGCGCTTCTCCATCCGCTTCCGATAAATCTGGTACAGGCAGTTCCACTGGAAATCGCTTGCAGGGCAATACCCCTTGGGGAAAAAAGCGGCCAGCTCCTCCTTCGCTCCAAAGCGCTTCAGCTCCTCCCTCAGCTCTTCCTTCAGGCCATTCAGCTCCAGGAAATGCCTCACTTCCGCCAGCCCCATGCGCACCCTTTCCTCTTCCACACAATAATCCACATCATGCCGGGTTTCCGCTTCCCAGCGCGTCAGCATGTCCGCTTTCTCTTTTACCCACTCTGTGACGATGGCCTGGGAACCGTTATCCCTGGACATGCGTACCAGCCTGTCGATGTCATGGGTATTGGGCACAGTGACGCCCACACATTCCAGAAAAGCTTTTAGCGCCTTTTCCACCGCCTGCTGCAGATGGTACGCCACGGCATTCATATACGCTTCATCATTTTCCGGGATCTTCAGCAGGTTCTCCGCCGCGCGGTAGTCCAGAAAAGCTCTTCTGAAAAACCTGATGTCACACATAGCATCCCTCCCTGTCATATACCACAATCCCCTTTTCCTCTATCTCCCGGCGCAGCCTATCCCCAATCTGATCCGCATAGAGCACGTCCACGGCTTCCCCGAAGCCGCCTGCCCGGTAGTGGAAGGCTTTCTCCCCATCATACCTTTCGATGCATAAGTCCAGGTCGCTGTAGCTGTTGCACCGGAACTCCACGCCGCTCCCGAACACGATTGCCGCCTTTACATTCCCATCCTCCCGGAAATCGCGCTGAAGCTCCTGCACCAGCTCCTGCTTCAGAGGATGGACATATTCCGCGTTGGGAAAATGGATTTTCTCATTCTTTAAGTCAAATATGAAATGCAGGTCAAAATTATTATATTTCCTCATCCTCTCAGCCTCTGCCATCCTTCCAGTCCAGCCTCCCCCATGCCCATAGCTCACGGGCAGATGATGTATTTCCCCTTCGCCCGGGCTTCGGGGCTGCTCAGGATCTCCTCCAGCTTCTCCAGCCCATATGTGCCGTAAACCATGCTGCTCACATCGATACGGCCCGCGTCAATCAGGTCCAGGGCCCGCTTCTGGGTATAGGGGTTGATGTAGGAGGCCTTCAGCTCCAGCTCCTTTTTAAATATCTCAAAGGGCTTCACGGAGATGGTCTCGTCCGGCTTCGTCAGGCCGAACATCATGACTACAGCCTTGTTTCCGGCGATGTCGATGGCCTGTTCGATGGTGGAGGGGCGGCCTACGCACTCTATCACTGTATTGATCCAGGTGAAGCCCGCCTTTTTCAGCTCCGCTTTCACGTTGCCCTGCAGCGGGTCGATGCACACATCCGCCCCCAGCTTCGCCGCCACCAGGCGCTTCTCCTCCACAGGCTCCAGCAGCGCCACCCTCGCCGCGCCCGCAAGCCTCGCCAGCTGCAGCATCAAAAGCCCAATCATGCCCCCGCCGATGACCACCGCCTGGGAGCCAGGCCGAATGCCGCACATGTCGATTCCATGGAGGCAGCATGCCAGCGGCTCTGTCATGGCCCCCTGCTCGAAGGAGGTATGCTCCCCCAGCCGGTACACCTGGCGTTCGTCCACCGCACAGAATTCCGCGAAGCCGCCGTTCACCGTAGTCCCGTATCCGATCATATGCTCACAGTAATGGGCCACGCCGTTCCTGCAGGGCGTACAGGCCCCGCAGTAGCAGTTTGGATCCACACAGACCCTGTCGCCGGGCCCATATTCCGTCACCGCTTCGCCCACCGCCTCCACGATGCCGGAGAACTCATGCCCCAGGATGGTGGGCGGCGTGACCTCCGCCGCGCCTTTGTCCCCCTCATAGATATGCACGTCCGTGCCGCAGACCCCGCAGGCCTTCACCCGGATCAGGACGTCCCTTGGCCTTACCGTAGGTCTCTCATGCTCCTCGATCCTTATGTCATGCTTTCCGTAAAAAACTGCGCTTTTCATCTTACCTTACCTGCCCTTTCCGGTTTTCCCGATTCTTTTCCCGATTCGGTCATCGGCGCCTCGTAGTTCCATTGTAACCCTATGCCTCCTGTCTTTCAATAGGCGTTATTTTTTTCCGCTATCTTTTTCAGCCCCTCCAGCGCAGGCTTCTCCGGGAAGTATTCCAGTCCCATGTATCCCCTATACCCCGTCTCCCGGATTGCCCGGAAGATATTGGGGTAGTTCAGCTCCCCCATGTCCAGCTCATGCCTTCCGGGGCAGCCGGCTGCGTGGAAATGCCCTATCTTCGAGATATTCTCCCGGATGTTCCTGATGATGCTCCCCTCCGTGATCTGCTGATGATAGATATCGAACAGCACCTTCACCCTGTCGCTGCCCACTTCCTCTATAAGGGCAAAGGCTTCCCCGGAGGAGGACAGATAGTACCCCTTATGGTCCACAGCCGTATTCAGGGGCTCCAGCAGCAATGTCATGTCCGTTCCCTCCAATATCTCCGCGGCCCTCTTCGTCCCCTCGCACAGGGCCCTGTGCTGCTTTGCCCTGTCGCCTCCGGTATCCGCGCCCACCTGGCTGATCAGCCTGCGGCATCCCAGCCGCTTCGCCGCCTCTATGCTCTCCCGCAGCCCCGCAAGATAGGCCTCATGCCCGGCAGGATCCACCAGGCTGGTAAATTTCGTGCAGATCGCCGCCACCTCCAGCCCCAGCCGCTCTTTTTCGGCGGCTATCCCCGGGACGTCCTTGTCCCACCAGGACCAGAATTCAAACGCCCCGATCCCCGCTTCCCTGACCTCCCTCATTCCTTCCAGGAAGTCCCTTCCATGATACAGCGCATCGATGCAGACCGAATACTTCATCCCCGTCCCCTCCTTCTTCCCGAACCCGGGCATGTCTTATGGTATTTATACTGCTTAACAGTTAAAATTTCCGAGTAACCTGACTCCATGACGCCAGCCATATACGTTTAGTCAGTGCAGTATGGTATATTCTGGTGTTATGTAGTATACGATACCATATATTTCATTGAAATTCCACCGTAATCCCACAGTCCGTTTCTGTTCCATGATACCGCGCCTGTGCGCTCCACAGTCTGTAATGCATTCCAGCAGCCCTGACGCGGTCCGGATTCTGAAGTCACGCCCTTGCGCTCCGCTGGCGGGAGCTCTCTCAGGCAGTTGCCGATGGGTGTCCGCCATTCAACCAAAATGGAAAACGACAGATTTCCATTTAATTACTGGAAAAATACTGCGTTTTGTGGTATTTTTTATGAGTAGCCCGCATCAAAGGTTTCTACAGCCTTTGCCACCGGGCATTACATATGAAACGCAAAGGAGGCATTTCTCATGAAGGGAAGACGAAGCAGCAACTGGAAACGGATATTGACAGGATGGTTATCTGCGCTTCTGCTATTTGGCACGATAAATGGTTGTCCGGAAATGCCTCCGGCAAATCCTGCAGGGACGGCGGCGCAGGTGACGGAGGGGCAGGAGGGCTCTCAGGGCGAGCCGGAGACCCAGGCATACGGCGAACTAGAGGAAGATAGGGCTCAAAGAGGCTAATACTTAAGTTCGATTGAGAATTCTTCTAAAAATGCTCTTCTTAAGGCAGGCGCATTGCGGAAAAGCCCCACTAAATCATTCAATGCACAATCCATCATTGCCCACTGAACCGCCTCTTCTGTACGCGATGCCTCCGCCAGAACCTGAGAATAGTAAAACAGATAACCACCAAAATTATTGGGATTACATTTCAGCACAGCCATATCGATTCGTTCGGATATCGAAATCAATTCAGCGTGATGGTTCTGTCGGTAAAGCGTCTGGCAATATCGAAAGTACACATTCGGCAGAAACGTATTCAGGAAAAGCGCATCCATCCTGTTCTTTTCGACATAATGCAGAATATGAGAATAAAACAAAGTCGCCATCCCCTGCTCTCCTGCCGCCTGGTAGCTCTGAGCCATGATGTTCAAGATGGACAACTCCTGCCAGGTCAGGCGGTAGCCTGAGAGATTGTAGATATCGAAATCCGGCAATGTCAGCCGCAGCGCCTCCGACAGCCGGAGAATCTGTTCCTTTGGATCCTCCGGCTCGCAGGCGATGTCCACCAGGTATTCCTGACGGTAGAGCGCACTTTCCCCATCGACCAGCCGCTTCATCTCTGCCAGATACCCCTGGAGCGTCTCTTTGGACACCAGTTGGTCATGAATCACCTTGAACTTCAGATCATAAAATCTCGCATCCTTCTCGCTTCCCCAGAAAGTAAACGCCCGCTCCGACATGCCCAGCCGCTGCAGCAGCGCCTCCGCCAGAGTGATGTCCGGCTGCAGGTCTCCTGCCTCTATCTTAGACAGCTTGGACGCGCTGCACAGCCCCCGGCAGAGAATCTGTTGCGAAATCTTCTGTCCGGTGCGGAGCTCCCGAACCAAATCCCCAAAGGTATAGACATCCGGCGAATCCGTATCATAAACGCCATCGGCAAGCCCCGCGGCATCCATTCCATGGAACGCATACTCCTTCAGAGGCGCCACCTCCAGCCCGCTCATATATTCCGTCACCGGGAAATCCGTCCTCCGGCACAGATACTCCCTGCAGACGGCGGCATAGCAGCTGTCCACCGCCTGGGCCGAGTAGAATGCCGCTTTCAGCAAGACGCCCGCCCTGTCCGGATTTCCCAGATGATGATGGCACAGGCCTGTCAGGAAGCACAGCTCGAACAGAGGCGCGCATTCCACGTTCCCGGCCATCCTGTGGCGATGGAAATCCGCCGTCTCCAGCCCTGCGGCATACTCCCCCATGGCAATCAGGTACTTTGCATATACCACGGCATCCTCCGCCAGCATGCGCTCCTTCTCCAGGTAGGTGAACTTGCTGTGGGCCAGATATTCCGCAACCTGTCCGTGGATGGCAAGGCAGCCATCCGGCCTTCCCAGATACAGCTCCTCCTGGGCCAGCGCCGTCAGGAGCCTGATCTCAATCTGGGACAGCATCAGATGCCGGAAATCGGACAGGCAGATGTCAGGGCGCGTGATATGCAGGGCTTCCAGAAGGGCATCATGAATCGACTGGTGGGAGCCGCAGTATGAGCGGAACTGCAGCCTGCACTGGAGCAGCAGCCATTCCTGGCAGTACAGCCTGTTGTCCGCCCAGCCCATCTCCTCGATGCCCACAAGCTCGTCCCAGGCCCGGGGCAGCTGCCATGCATCCAGATAAAAGCCGGCGCGTTTCAGGCGGTAGTAGCAGTCGAAGTCATCCCTTCCCGCGAAGACCGGAAAGCGGTGGCAGGGCGCACCGGCACGCTCCATGAGCGCCTGGAAGGTCCCAGGGCTCACCCCCGATGCCCCGGTCTCGATTCTGGACAGGGCCTGCAGCGAGCAGATGCCATCGGCCATCTGCTCCTGCGTCAGCCCGGCCTTCCGCCTGGCCTCCCGGATGATGTCTTTTGTGCTGCGGACTCCCATTTCATGATGATCCTTTCTCTTTTTCCATCTATTATAATACGGGTTACAGACTGATTCAACCAAAATGGAAACAAAAAAATTTCCTGTGGCTTGCTAGGATAAAGGCACAAATTGTTGTATTATAGTAAATATCATGTATTGGCGTAAAATGGAGGTATCTATGCGTATCAGACAGAAAACCCATGACAAGAACCCCCCCAATGCCGCTCCCCGGCGAAAGCTTCGGCTGGCGGTCTTATTTCCGGCCTTAGTTCTGGCCCTGGCACTGACCGGCTGCGCCATGGAAGGCGGGGAAGAAGACGACTCCCCCTATATCTACGAGACCCAGTTCCACTCCCCCGAGGGCGGCGTGGAGGACTTCACGGTATTCGGTGATTCTGTCTACTACAGCACTTTCGATGGCGAATTCTACCAGTGGACACCGGGTGGAGAGGCCAAAAAGCTGGACATAGAGCCCTTTACAACCGAGACTTGCAGCCGCCTCCTCCAGGCCGACCACCAGGGGAACCTGTATGTCTTCTATAATGTGCCGAATCCGCCGAAATCC
>CAOOJO010000013.1 GCA_948496895.1 uncultured Acetatifactor sp.
CTGCGCCCGTTCAGGAATACCTCAGCGCATTCCCTCACCTGGCCCAAATCCAGCCACAGGGCTTCCCCGTCCTTTCCCTGCCAGCCAAATTCCGCCTCATACCTGCCGTACCCCGCATACCAGGACAGGCCCAGCTCTTTCCAGTCCCGGGCCCTGGTCTCCACGGGAAGCACCTTGACCACAATGGGAGCCAGCAGGCCGAAGCCGGGCATCATAGAGGAGCTTTCAATCGCCAGGATGCCGGGGCGCTCCTCGCAGCCCTCCACCGGAATCCACTGACCCTCTTCGTCCGTCTCCGGGAATCCTGTCACAGCCTCCACCAGCCTTCCGTTCAGATACAGCGCGTACTCCCCCTGAATCGGTATGGGCCTGCGCACCGCGGTCGTGCCCGCGGGCAGCGGGAAGCGGAACAGTCTGCTCCCTGTATGGTCGTAAAGCTTCGGCCCGTGCTTTAAGGACAATACCTCCCAGGCGCTGTCATCGAACTCAGGCTCCATCCAGTGCCTCCAGACCGCCGCCAGCCGCTCTCCGTCGCCGCTTTCGTAAGACAGATTTCTAGTCATGCATACCGGCAACGCCAGCTCCACAGCGGAATCCTCGCTCCCTGCCCCGTCAAGCCCCTTGGGCCAGGGCAGGAAATGAAAGCTCTCCAGCTCCTCTGCCAGGCTCTTTCCTTCCGGCCATTGGGAAAACCGGACGCGCATATCGCCAGCCTCCATCCCCGGGGCTGCTTCGCCAGTCTCCTCCGCCGCGCTGCCGCAGGGAATCTCCTCCCCCGCCAGCACGAAGTAATACAGCTCCTCCGGCCCGGCCAGGAACCGCACCTGCGTCCTCCCGGCCTGCTCTCTGACCTGCGCCGGATGCCGCCGTCCCCGGCAGTTAAACAGCGCCGCGCTCCTTCCCAGGCAGCCCAGGGAAACCTCGTACTCCTGCTCCCTGTCCCCCGTATGGGACAGCAGGTAGATGTGGATTCCCGCCCTCCGCCTGTGGGCCGCGTCCAGCATCTCCTTCGGGCCATCCACCACCAGGATATCCGGCCCCGTCAGCTCCCGAATCCGCTCCGCCAGCTCCCCGATTCCCCGGAACCGCCGCAGATATCCCTCCAGGCGCTCCATGACATCCCTAAGCCTTGCATCCCCTGTTCCCTTTTCCGCGCTGGCCCCAGGCGCGAATCCCTCCGGGGCCAGCACAGGCAGGCCGCCCTCCGCCAGTTCCAGAATCCGCTCCGCGTCCGCCAGCCGCATGGTGGACATGGGCGGCAGGACCACCACCCGGTAGGTCTCCCGCCCCACCGTGAATCCTCCGGCGTCCATGCGCCCCTGGGCCAGCGCCACATCGTCCAGCACATCCAGGTCCAGCTGCTCCCCCATCAGGCCGTCGATGATGCCGTCGAACGCCTCCCACTCGCCTCGGGTCAGCTCCCCCATGCCCGCCTGGATGCCCCAGGGGAAGGTACGTCCTCTGCCGCCCCTGCCCCCGGCCTGCCAGCTGACGACCGGATAGAACAGGGCTATATCTGACACATGTGTCGTTTCTCTGTTCACATAGCACTGCAGAGCCGTCCTTGCGGAAATCTCCCCATACATGTCCCAATAGGGATTGCAGGTGAAGAAGCTGGGCGGGCATTCCGCCTTGGGATTTTCCACCGTCTGGAAAAAAGCGTGGGGTATGAGCAGATTGACCCCCGCCACGGCCAACTGATTATAAGCCTTCTTCATGTCCGCGGGCGTGCACTCCCAGCCCTCGGACAGAACGCCCAGGGCCTCGCATACCACCATGTGGCTGCCGGACACATGGGCCGCGCTCACCGCCGGCTTCAGGACGCTGTAGGGCTTGTAGCCCATCAGACTGTCCAGCCCCACCCACTGCTGGGCCCGCAGCGTCCGGAACAGATTCCCCGCCACCGGCCACAGGCCGGAATCCTCATGGGTATGCCCGGTAAGGGCTATTCCGTGGGCATGGCACCAGTCCGCAAGCTGGCCCACGAAGCCCCGGGCGAACAGCTCTGTGACTACGTCCCAGTAATCGCACCGCGCCCTGACCGTCTCCGCGCCTCCGTCGAAGAACAGCAGCGGCAGCTTTTCCAGGATGTCATATCCTTTCCTCTCCAGGAAGACCTCCGGGAGCCTTTCCGTCCAGGTAAAATTGCCGCAGGCGTAAGGGCTGGCCTCATCATAGAAAATCGAAGGAATGGTCTCCCCGAAGAACTCTCCCAGGCGGCTGTAATACGCCTCATGGGTCAGGCCGATGAACCGTCTCGTCACCTCGGGGTTCAGATAGTCCACTATCCCGCCGTTGCCCTGGCGCAGGGGGGAGGGATGTATGGTGCGCACGGTGTAGATCACAAAGGCCATCCAGTCCCCCGGCTCCGTCTCCATGCGAAACCGCCCGTCCTCGCAGGTGTAATCCGCCGTGAGCCTGCACCGGGAGAACTCGATCTCCGTCTCCGAACGCCAGGGCGCGTACCCCGCAATCAGGATATCCTCCATCCGGCCCCATCCCTGAAAGCCCTCTTCCCAGCCTTCATAACAGAATACGCCATCCGTCCGCCCCGCTCCTATGGCGATGCCCAGGGCGCAGTCCCCGGCCCGCTCCGTGATCCTTCCGCCCGCGTTCCCGCTGGACCAGTTGAACTCATCGTACAGATGAATCCGGTACCCCTTTTCCCGGGCGTTCTCCGCCATCCGGCGAAAAGCGTCGAAATAATGCTCCGTCAGATACTCCCGCCTGTCCATCCCGTAGCGGGGATGGGGCATGGCCTGCCAGACCCCCTTGCGGGCCATCTCGTCCATCTGCGCCGCGTACACCTCCTCGTCCACCTCTCCGTTCAGGAACCAGAACGGGGCCTGGGCGCAGTCCCTTGGCGGGTTGAAAAATCCATTCCAGAATCCGGTCGTCTCCTTGCTTTGGCTCATATCGCGTCCCTTCCGGCATGATTGCCTATTCCAGTTTTTCGTCCGTGGTCGGCAGGAATCCCCTCCCGGCTTAAGCCGCCTTCTTCCGTCTCTCTGTAGATTGTCAGCGGCCCATCCCCGGCGTGTCCGCGCCGCGAAGCCTTCCTGCCCCTCCATGGGGCGAAGGCCCGGAGCCATGCCTTCCGCCCCGAGCCGTCACCGACGCTCCTCCCGATCCGTTTGCCGCTTTGCGTTCGGCTGCCCGGATTCAGGATAGCTCCTATTTACATCTTACATCATTCGTTCACGGACTTCAAGAATTCCCGAATCTCCTCGGACTGCTCCGTCCACCACTGGATGGAGGTCTGGATGTCCGCCGCCTCCAGCTCCGCTAACGTCTCCTCCTTGATGCGGTCGTACTCCGCCTGGTCCGCGGCCAGCACCAGGTTGGGGATGGCCTTGATCATGATGTCCGTGCAGCGGGTATCGATTCGGCTGATGTCCGCCGGAGTGGCCGGAATCAGGGACAGGATGTCCTTGGCCAGGGTTCCGGCGCTGAAATCGTAGGCCTTCCCTTCCGCAATCAGGTTCCTGGCCGCCTCCGCGGGCACCTCCACGTCGTAATGCTCGCTGAAATCCTTCTGCAGCGGATTCAGGGTCAGCTTCCAGATGTCCGGGGTATCCCACAGGCTCACCGGCCCGCCGTCGTCCAGCATGGTCATGTTGGCAGCGCCCATCATGCCGCCCCACATGGAGCTTAAATTCTTTGACACCTCCTTGGGGTCGCCGTTCAGCTTCATCTGCACGTATTCGTCCTTTATGACAGCCTTTCCGTCAACAGTCTCCCATACGCGGCCCTCCTTGCCCATGTATGCCAGCCTGGAGCCTTCCTTCGTGTTCAGGAAATCGAAGACCTTCATAATCTGCTCCAGATAGGGCGTGTCCGCGCTGGCCGCCGTGTAATAGCTCCAGCCGATCTGGCTCGTGCCATTGTCCCAGTTGTACTGCCCCTCCATGGGGAGCACCATATAGCCTGCCAGGGAATCGGGATCCTCGGCCCTGGAGTTGTCATAGAGGGAACCGCCGTACCAGCTGCACAGGGGAGATACGATCTGGCCGTTGGTGGCCTTGGCGTTCAGGTCGTCGGACTTCATGGTCAGGGAGTCCGGATCGAAGATGCCCATCTGGTTCGCCTTGTAATAATACTCGATCATATGCCACACGGGGGAGTCCATCACCGTGAAGTTGTTGACTACTTCATTGGCGTCATCTGCCAGGCGCATGGAATAAGCGTCGGAAATATTGTGGTAGCCCCAGTAAGCGCCCGGAATCTGCCAGCCCCAGAGGGTGCCGTCGGAGAAGGTGGCCACGCCGTATACCTTATCCCCGTTCTCCGTGGTAGGATGATTGTCCACAATCTGCTTCACCACCTCCAGGAACTCGTCGGGATTCTTTACCTCGGGGCAGCCCAGCTCCTTGTACCAGTCCCAGCGGATGGTCAGGCCGTTCCACAGCTCCGCGCCGGAGGTCTCGTTGCCCACAGAGGGCGTCCAGAAATACAGCCCGCCGTCCCCGTTGGAATAATATTTGCGCATGGCCGCGATACGGACGGGGCTCAGGGACTCCAGGTTCGGGGCATACTGCAGATAGTCGTCCAGCTTCGCCACCTTCTTGCCCACCAGCAGGGTGTTGCAGTAGTTCCTGTTCACCGTGATGATGTCCGGCAGCTCCGAACCGGTGAGCAGGAGATCCAGCTTCTGGGTGTCGCACCCCTCAAAGGTGATCTCCACCCCCGCGTAATCCCGCAGGGCCTCCTGCACGTCCTTGAGCACCTCCGTGGGCTCGCCCTCGAAATCATTGTCCAGCATCATCCAGGTGATGGGCACCAGATCTCCCGATGCCTGGCCGCCCGCGTCCTCGCTGCTCTCCTGGCCGCTGTCGTCGGCCTCCTGCGCGCTGCTCTCCTCCACCTTGGAATCCTTGGTCCCTCCAGAGGATGCCCCCGCGTCAGCGGGCTTGTCCCCGCAGCCGGAAAGCATGCCCATTGCCATCGCTGTCACCAGCATCAGTGCCAAACCTTTTTTCCTCATACCTTTTCTCCTCTCTTTCTACTACCTTCCTATAGTTATCCCTTGACTGCTCCTACCATAATCCCCTTTACGAAGTATTTCTGCAGAAAAGGATACACACACAATATGGGCAATGTCACCAGCATGGTGATCGTCATCCGGATGGAATCCGGCGTCAGCTTCATCTGCCTGCCCAGCATGTCCCCCACCATGGTGGCATTCCCGCTCCTGGCCGCCTCGGCAATCTTGTTGGCCTCGTTGAGCTTCTTGTACAGCAGGTACTGCAGGGTGTCCAGGTTGCTGTTAGCGGTGTTGTAGATCATGTTGTCGAACCAGGAGTTCCACTGCGCCACGGCCACGAACAGGGCAATGGTGGCCAGGATCGGCAGGGACAGGGGCAGCATGATCCGGAAGAATATGGTCAGCGGCCCGGCCCCGTCCAGGCTGGCCGACTCCCCCAGGGATTCCGGCACCCCGTTCTCCAGGAAGGTCTTCACCAGCACCATATTATAGACCGACACGGCTCCCGGTATGATGTACACCCAGAAGGTGTTCAGCAGCCCGTAGGACTTGTACACCAGGAAGGTGGGAATCAGGCCGCCGCTTAAGTACATGGTCACGATCACCACCCGGTAGAAGAATCTCCTGGCCGGCATCTTCTGCAGGGTGAACAGATATGCCATGAATGCCGTCAAAAGCACCGACAGCAGCGTGCCCGTCACCGTGCGGGCCACGGATACGCCCATGGCCTCCAGCAACCCCTTGGACTGCAGCACCTCCTTATAGTTGAACAGGGTCACGTCCTTCGGCAGGAAGGTCAGCGTCCGCACCGGAATGTTGGGATTGCTGATCGACCCGATGAAAATATACCAGAAGGGGTACAGGCACAGAAAGGTGAACGCCAGCAGCACAATGGAATTGATGACATCCCCCGCTGTGACCCGGTTCCGAAAGCTCTTTTTCCTCTTAGCCATCCTGTGTCCCTCCTTAAAATATGCTATTGCCCCGAATTTTCTTCGACAGGCCGTTCATGCCGAACATCAGCCCGATGGAAATCAGCGATTTCAGCATGCCGATGGCCGTGCCGTAGGAATAGTCGCTGCGCAGCAGCGTGGCCCGATAGACATACAGATCCAGGGTCTCTATCTTGTCCGCCACCATGCCGTTGTAGAATACCAGATACTGGTCAAGCCCTGTCCCCACGAAGCTCCCCACCTGCATCAGCATCAGCACGATGAATGTGGGCATCAGGGAGGGGATGGTGATATAGCGTATCTTCTGCATCCTGCTGGCCCCGTCGATAGCCGCCGCCTCGAACTCCTCCTGGTCGATGCCCGCGATGGCCGCCAGATAGATCACCGCGCTCCACCCCAGCCCCTTCCACAGCCCCATGCAGGTCTGGAATACATAGACCGCGTTCTTGCTGGCCAGGAGGCTCGTGGGGTTCTCCGTCAGGCCCCAGGACAGCAGCAGATTGGACAGCATGCCGTCGTAGGAGAAGAACTGGAAAGCCAGCGCGTAGACGATGACCCAGCTAATGAAATTCGGAAAAGTGGTAATCGTCTGTATGGTCCGCCGCAGCCCGCTTCCTCTGACCTCATTCAGGGCGATGGCGAAGATCATGGACAGGGGCGCCACCAGGTATCCCAACAGGGCAAATATCACCGTGTTCTTCATGACCCGCAGCATGTTGGAATAATCGGAGAAAATCAGCCGGAAATATTTCAGCCCCACGAAGGGCGAGTCCTGTATGGCGATGCCGGGGATATAGTCCAGGAACGCCAGCACCCATCCGGCGATGGGCATATAGCCGAAGGCTATCACCAGTGCCAGACAGGGGAACAGATAAATCCAAAGCCTGTAGTCTTTTTTGATTTTCTTCTGGGGTCTCGCCGCCCGATGTCCCGGCAGTGTTCTCTGTGCCATCCTCCATCCCTCCCTGTCTTCTGTTCTTTCGTCAACTTCTGTTACTATTATAGAATCATGATAATAGAATCCTGTCTTGGATTCTATTATAGAAATTATGATAATAGAATCCTACCTTGGATTCTATTATAGAAAAATGCCTGCCGGGATTCCATGGAATTCCATTCCCTGTGCTTGTACTTTTCTTGGATGGAATACCGCCCGGCAGGCAAAATAGTAATTTTATTTGATTTTCTGTAATCTTTTCTGATACTCGAACAAATGCTAAATCACCGTCAATACCCCCACCGATTTCAGGAAGAGAATCACCAGGAGCACCGGCGCGATGAACTTCACCATCACCACATACAGCCCCCGCCTGCGGAACTTGTCCCCTGTCTTCTCCACCTCGTCGATGATTGCCCTGGGCTTCAGCAGCCATCCCACCAGGACACAGGTTCCGATGGCCACCAGGGGCATGAGCAGGTTGTTGCTCAGATAGTCCATGACATCCAGAATCTGGGCTGTGGCCCCGTTGGGGAGCTTCAGCTCAAAGTACCAGAGATTATAGCCCAGGCATACCACGATTCCCGCCACAAGGGCCACCCCCATCTCCACAAGAGAGGCCCTGAGCCTGGACCAGTGGAGCTTGTCCATCAGGCTGGCGACCACCGCCTCCATGACGGAGATCGCGCTGGTCAGCGCCGCGAACAGCACCATGGCGAAGAACAGGCATCCGATCACGTTCCCGATTCCGCCCATTGCCGCGAAGACCCTGGGGAGCGATACGAACATCAGGCTGGGCCCGGAAGCCTCCATGCCCTCCCTCCCCATGAAGGTGAACACCGCCGGAATAATCATGACACCGGCCAGGAACGCCACCAGCGTGTCGAAGATTTCAATCTGATTGATGGAGCGGACCAGGTTCGCGTCGTCCTTCACATAGGAGCCATAGGCCACCATGATTCCCATGGCCACGCTCAGGCTGAAGAAGAGCTGCCCCATGGCATCTAAGAGCACGGTAAAGAATCCCTTCAGCGTGATGCCAGTGAAATCCGGCACCACATAGATCCGCAGGCCCTGAAGCCCCGTCCTTGTGGTGCCGTCCACATCCGTATGGGAAATCGTCAGGGAAAAGACCGCGATTCCCAGCACCAGCAGAATCAGAATCGGCATCAGCACCTTGGAGAAATTCTCGATTCCCTTGTTCACGCCCAGGATGATGACCACGGACACCACGGCCAGGAAAATCGCCAGCATCACAATCGGGGAAAACTGGCTGGTAATGAAACCCGTAAAATAGCCCTCCTGGGCCGTCTGCATGCCCTCCCCTGTGAGATACGCCAGAAAATACCTTATCACCCAGCCGCCGATCACGCAGTAGTACGGCAATATAATCACCGGCACCAGAGAGGCCACCACGCCCAGGAACCCCCACTTGGGCCGCAGCTTAGCGTAGGCCGTCAGCGGGCTCTGCTTGGTCTTCCTGCCGATTGCCACCTCCGTGACCAGGAGCGTGAATCCGAAGGTCAGCGCCAGGATCAGGTAGATGACCAGAAACAGCCCTCCCCCGTCCTTGGCCGCCAGATAGGGGAACCTCCAGATATTCCCCAGCCCTACGGCGCTTCCGGCAGCGGCCAGGACAAAGCCTACCGAGCCGGAAAATGAATTCCTTTTTTGATGTTCCATACCTTTCCTCCAACCTTTCCTCTTTTCTTTGGATTTTCATGTTCCCTATATAGAAACTTCATTATACTAAGGAAGGAAGAATTTTACAAGGGTCTAATTTTTTGTATTCCGATGAATTCTATTGAATATGGATTGATTTTCACACAGCGCGCGGATATTCCAGATACTGGAGCCAGACCAATCCGCCCCATGAGGTGGATTTCCTGATCCAGCGGGACAATGACATCTTCCCTGTGGAGGTCAAATCCGAAGCCAATACGGCCAGCAAGAGCCTGAAGAAATTCAAGGAGCTGTTTTCCGATAAGGTGAAGCTGCTGATCCGCTTCTCTCTGGACAACCTGAGGCTGGACGGAGACATGCTGAATATCCCGCTCTTCATGGCCGACCACACAGACCGGCTGATCGGGCTGGCCCTGGAGCGGCGCGGTTCATAAGTCCCCTGGCCGCTCACCCCCGGGGCCGTCCCCCCACCCGCTCCCCCAGGCGCACCCTGGTCTCCAGCCCAAAGCGGGAGTTCTCCAGGATGTCCCCGTCCGGCAGGGCCATGCCTTTTTCGGTCATGAGGATTACCGTGGAGCCGCCGAAGGCGAAGCGCCCCTTCTCCCAGCCCCTGCGCACCTGGCGGCCCCTGTGGTGGTTACGGATTTTTCCCACCAGCATGGCGCCTACCTCCATCTGGAGCAGCCGGCCGAAATGCTCTGACCTTATGACGCAGTATTCTCTCGTGTTCTCCTTGTAGATGGGGAAATGGTCGTTGGCCACCGGATTCACCGTGTGCAGCACCCCGGAAATCCGCACAGGCTCTGACGCCCTGCCGTTGTCCACATAGATATACCGGTGGTAGTCCTCCACGCACAGCCGGAACACCCACACATACCCCCCGGCGTAGCCGGCAGCCAGCCGATAGTCCCGCAGCAGGCTTTGCACGGTGTAGCGCGTGTGCTTGATTGTAAATTCGCACTGATTGTCTATGGGATAGACCGTGAGCCTGCCGTCACAGGGGCTGACCAGCGCCGATGGGCAGGAATCCAGTCTCCGTGCCCCCGGAGCCAGCCTCCTGGTAAAGAAGTCATTGTAGGAGCCGTACTCCCTCCGCTCATAATCCGCCATGTCGATGGAATGGCTGCGGATGAACCAGGGAATCAATGCCCTGGAAAGCCGGGAATCCAAAAAGGCCCCCGCCATCTCCGACACTGCCGGGGATGCCAGGAGCCTCACCAGAATCCTGCCCGGCACATGACCGTAAAGCCCCGCCAGGACGGAATCCTGCAGGGAGCCCGCCTCCACGATCGTCCCCTTCCTGTCTACCACCACTGAACCCATAAACGCTCCTTTCTATCCGCTTCTATAAGCGCCCTTTCAGGAGATTCCTCCAGCTATGCCACGCGAAGAGAATCACCACCACGGCCAGCGCCACCGCCACCACGATCAGCAGCACCTGCTTCACATTCGGCTTGCGGAGCCGGAAATTCAAAATGAACAGAAACCCCACCAAGGCCACCACCACATGCAGCGCTACGATAAATGCCCCGTGGGTAGGAAACAGAGGGGATACCACGAACAGCAGCGGCAACGCGATTGCCATGGAGGTAATGGGCAGCCCCTGATAATACTTTCGCGCCCCCCCTTCTTCCCGCTGGCGCTTGGCCTCCATCACATTGAAATACCCCAGCCGTATCAGCCCTGCCAGCCCGTACAGCGCCAGGATGGCCATGCTGTAAATCCGGTCCATCCCCAGCTTGTAGCAGATCACGATAGGCAGCGCCCCGAAGCAGACGATATCGCACAGGGAATCTATCTGGATTCCGAAGCTTTCCTCGTCCTCCGTCCGGTTCTTCTTGGTCCTGGCAATCTTCCCATCGAACATATCACAGAGCCCGGAAAGGGCCAGGAAGAAAATAGCCCACCGCAGCTGCATGTCGCAGGCACTGAAAATCCCCGCCACCGCGGATATAAAGCTGATATATGTAAGTATCACCGTATAATCATAAAAACCTATCACTGGAAACCCTCCTCACATTTCTCCCCGATTCCCGAAATATCCTCCCGTAAATCCATACACTCAGACCTGTCTGCCGACATGGCCTGCAAGACAAAAACAATACAAGGTTTATATCGGCAGAATCCTTCCAATCCATTAGCTCCTGCTGCCAAAATCCTAAAATCCAGAATCCTCACATCCGCCGCTCCCGCCGGAACATGTAGTACAGCTGGGCCACGATGGTAAAGACCGCGCTGACCAGAAGCTCCCCGTAATACCCCATCCCCCTGGACAGGACCATGGCCGGCAGCAGCACCGTCCCGAACACCGGCGCGAAGATGGTCATGAACAGCGCCTCGCTGATCCCCATGCCCCCCGGCAGGGGCAGCATGTCCACGGAGACGGATATCACCGCCTGCAGAAGCACCACGTCCCACACAGGCGTGCCGGACATCCCGAAGGCCTGGTACACCGTCCATGTCACGAAGAACAATGCCATCCGCTGCACAAAGGTGATCAGGATCACCCGGAGGATCAGCCCTGCGTTCCGCTTCAGGTACAGCGCCGTCTCCCCGTACACCTCCATGGACTTCCCCAGCCTCCTGCCCCGCTCCTCCTTATGCCGCAGGAACCGCAGCCGCTCCAGCAAAGCCAGCCCCTTGCGCAGGATCAGCTCCGTCAGGGACGGGCAGAACACCAACAGGGTCATGAAGGCCACGCAGAACACGTTCAGCGACAGCCCCAGGTAGAATATCGGAAGGATCTCCTCCAGATAGCGGTGCAGGAAGCCCCGGCCGAAGCACACCACGCCCGCCCCGATCACCACCAGCACCAGCTTGTAGGTGATGGTCACCACCATCAGGATCACCGCGGCTACCGGGACGGGTATCTTCTCCTTTTTCATGAAATAGACCTGGGCCGGCTGGCCGCCGCTGGCGGAGGGCGTGATGCAGCAGAAAAAGAACCCCGCCGAGGAGAACAGGAAGCAGATCCACTTCCTCAGGCGGATGCCGAAGGAGGCCAGCATATGCCAGAGGATGATGGACTCCCCCCAGATGAAGAGAAACACCAAAACCAGGCCGGGAATCAGCCAGCGGACATCCGCCTCCCGGATGGCGTCCATCATGGCCCCCAGATCCTCCCCGTGGAAGACGCCGTAGATGGTGAGGGCGAAGACCGCGGCCAGAAAAACCGTATTCCATATTATTTTTTTCAGCGGAATGCTTTTCTTCACTGGAATGCTTTTCTTCCATGCCCCCACGAATCTCCTCCTCCCAGACGAAGCGCTCTGTTGATTTTATTCAGAATCCTCTCATAAGTTCCCCATACCCTCTGCTTTTTCCCGATGAAAAGGCAGATTTCCGCCAGGAGGATGCCGCCTATCACATCCGGTATCACATGCTGCTTGGTGGTCAGGGTGGAGAGACAGACCAGAAGCGCCATCAGGCAGGACAGCCCTCTATACCATTTTGGAATGCCCTCCTTCCCCCGCAGCCCGATGAAGCAGAACCAGCTCACCAGGCAATGGATGGAGGGGAACAGGTTATCCGCCGCGTCCGTGGCGTACAGGCCGATCATCACCTGGTTCCAGAAGCCCTCCGGCGCCACCGCGGGCCTTGTGTTGGTGGTGGGGTAGAACAGGTAGAAGGCCAGGCACACCGCCCTGGACAGGAAGTCCGCCGCGAAGAACTGACACACATGTCGTTTCTCCTGTCTGGCGATCAGGATGTAGTTCACGATCCAGAAGAGGTAGCAGCCCAGGTAGATCGCCGCCGTCCAGGGCACAAAGGGTATCAGGCCGTCCAGCTCCCCCTCGATGTCATGATGGGCCCATTCGCTGGTGAACACTCTGGATCCGAAATATACCGTCATGTTCCAGGCCACGGCTATAATCAGCGGAATCCGTCCGTAAGGCGGAATCAGGGAATTCAACATTTTTCGCAGCTTTTCCATAACCCATGATAATAGAATCATTCCTTCGATTCTATTATATACCTCCTGTTTTCTTTCTTGATATTATGTCCATATAAGAATATATCAAAATTCTGATTACGGCTCAATACGTTTTCCCATATCTTTAACAAATCTTTAGAGAATATTAAGTGGGGGATTCTGCCACAAAATACGCAGATGTGCCAGCGCCGGAAAGGATTTCCAGACGCTGGCACATTGACTTCTTTCTGCTTCATCGAACATTGAGGCTCGTACCACGCTCACTTCGGCATCGTGATTCTTGGCATCTCCGTCATCCGCAGGGTGGTGCAGCCGTAAGGGTAGAGGCGCTTTTTCACAGGCTCTCCCACAGGCTCCGCTGACTCCGGCTTCTCTCTGCACATGCCGTCCTCCTTCCGCCAGTCCAGAGGCACCATCTCCAGCTCCAGCATCACGGGCGGCTTCTCCCGGTCAAAGGGCCTCTCAGGCATCTCGCCGTACACAGTCTCCACAGGCCCGTCCCCGAAGCCATAGCCCCATTCCGATGTAGGCCTGATGGCATAATCGCAGTAAGGGAACTTCCGCTCCACACCGTCCCTTTCGTACTCTATCCGCTCATACTCCGCCTCTATGGGCAGCGCGTAGAACAGAGGCCCCCTGCGCAGGGCTGCCATACCGCCTGGCCGTTCCGCGAATTCCGGCTGGAATTCCAGCTCGACTACGATTTCATCTTCTTTTTCCCAGCATCTCTTTATCAGATAGAAGCTGCCGGGCACCGCCTCCCGCACCTCCTGCCCGATCCGCACCTGCGCCGTCCGGGCAAATCCCGGTATCCGCACAGAAAGCTCAAATTCCAAAGGCTCCTCCGGCAGGACGCGGATCCGTAGGCTGTCCCGGAAAGGATACGCCGTGTCCACCGTCAGGCACACATTCTTGCCGGACACGAAAGTCTCCACCCGCACAGGGGCGATGGCCGTCACCGCCAGCCCCCTTTCCGTCCGCATCACCGTGGAGAGGGCGAACTTGGGCCAGCCCTGGCCAAAATTGGCCGTGCAGCACCCGAAATGGGGTTCCAGGCCAAAGATATGGGCCTCCTCGTTATTGGAGTTGAAGGGCATCTTCCCCTGGGGCATGGGGGCGCACTCCACCTGATTCGTCATCTGCACGTACTGGTGGGTCCACATGTCCGCGCTCACCGTGGCCGCCAGGCCGTTGAAGGCCGTCTGCTCCAGGAGATCTCCCCAGAAGGGATTCCCCCCGATAGACAGCAGCTCCTCGTAGGAGTACATGGCTTCCACGATGCCGCAGCATTCGCTGCCCTGCAAAGGGCTGGTCCCCGACAGGCACTCGTCCCCGGTGAAATGCCCGATGGCCATGCCGTGCTCCCGGGTGAGCTTCTCATAGAACGCCAGGGCAAAGGCATCCGGATTCTCCCCGGTGAACAGGCTCATCTCCGCCCTGGACTTCAAAGCCATGGCCACGTTCACCACATGGTTCAGATAAGTCCAGTAACGGCGCTCCTTTGGCCGGGCGAAGGAAAGGTTCCCATACAGCTTCTCATAATCGATGCCGCAGCCCTCCAGCACATAGGCCAGCTCCTCCATCCAGGGTTCCGGCCTCCTCTCGCGGAGCCAGAGCAGGGGAATCATGCACTCGAACCACCTGGCCGCGCCCCAGCCGAAGAGGGTCCTGGCGCTGATATGGGTGAGGAGCTGCCGCAGCGCCCTGTAGACCGCCTCCTCTATGCGTCCGTCTCCGCTGCACTCCTGGTACACCACCAGCACCTTGCAGATCAGGAAGGCCGCCCACACGTCGTAATGCTCCCGCTCCTGCGCGCCGCAGGGGCAGATCCAGCCGTCCTCCTGCTGCCCGGAGAGAATGGCATCTATGTAGCGCTTCGCCCTGCCCTGCAGCTCCTCATCCTCCAGAAGCCAGGCCAGGGGAATGAAGCCGTCCAGCCAGTAGGGCACCCGCTCCCAGCCCTCCCTGTCGCCGCCGATCCACCTGCTGTCCCGCACGTCCGGCCAGATCAGGTCCAGATGCCCGGCCAGGCCCTGGGCCTGGAGCGTAAGCTGGCGCCTGAGCCACCCCTCCGGTCTGATCTCCGAAGGTTTTAGATAAGTAAATTTCCTCGCATTTTGTTCCATCGCTATCTCCTCGCAATCGTCCCGGTCAATAATCGACCCTCAATGTCTTGATTTCAAAGGGCCGGAATTCCAGCGTCAGCTCCTGCGCCGCACTGCACTCCTTCAGCCGCTCCTCCAGCATATCGGTCAGGGCAAGTCCCTTCACCGGAATGCCGAAGCGCAGGCTGACCGTATCCGCCGCGCCCTCCGCCTCATACAGCCTGAGGATGAACGCCCTCTCCGCGGGCGCCCCGTCCCCCCTGCTTTCCAGAGGCTTCACCGTCTCCACGATCACATGATCCGTGCCCAGGCTCACCAGGCTCTCCATGGCCAGGCTCCCCGCCACCACCAGGGGCTTCTCGTTCAGCAGATAGGCCGGCTGCACCACATTGGCCGCGGACAGGCTTCCCATATGGGGCAGGAAGGCGTAGGTGCACGCGTGGATGCCCTTGTCCCCCCGGAAGTCGGGCATGCAGCCTCCCTTGTGCAGGGACAGGCGCATCTGGCCGTCCTGGACGCTGATGCCGTATTTACAGTCGTTCAATACCGCCGCGCCGTAGCGGGTGTCCGACAGATCCGTGTATTTATGGTTGGACACCTCGAACCTGGCCTTCTCAATCTCCGTATTGCGGTTGTTGGCCCTGCGCAGACACCCGAACTGCACCTCCTGGCTGGCGTAATCCGTGTGGATTGTGGTGTCGAAGGCAGTCTTTAGGAAGCGGTGCTCCTCCTGCCAGTCCATCCGGGTCTCGAAGATCACCTCAGGGGAGTCCGCCCGGAAAATCACGTCCTGCTCCAGCGTGGACTTCCCGGTGAGCTGGTAACGGTTGCGGATGCGGTATTCCACCGGGCCGTCGGCCGCCACCTGAGAGGAGAGGAGCCTGGCGCTGTCCCGGAGCTTGCACTCATAGTCCGCGTCCACGTCCCAGTTGTCCCAGGCCAGAGACACCTCCTCGGCCATGAGCAGAGTGTTCAGCGCGTATCCCTCGCCCCGCAGCTCCCTGCCGTTCCTCTTGTCCACAAAGGATTCCAGGTATCCCTTTTCGTTGAAGGCCACTTTCACCACAGGCGTCTCCAGCTCATTCCCCTCTGCCCGGAACCGGGACGCCTCCTCCCGGCATTCTCCCGTAAGCTTCAGGACAAGGCTGCCAAAGGCAGGAATGGTAAGGCCACTGACTGCCAGCTTCCGGTTGCCGTCCATGTCCTCTATCACCTGCTGATGAATCTGCCCATAATCATCACTGTTTACAAAACGCCCCGTGAAAGGCAGGTACAGCACATCGTCCCGGTCAAAGGACAGGGTGTTGACCACTGTAATCGTCTCTTCGCAGTCCGTTTCTGCGCAGTCCGTTCCCTCCTGTCCGCTCTGATTCCTGCCCGCTGCCGCCGCTGCCAGCAGGCTCTCCGTGCGCCTTCCAGCCTCCTCTATGATATGGGACACCGCCGAAATGGCCTCGTCATGGGCCCTGGGGATGCAGGTGCCGGGCAGGATATCATGGAACTGGTTGATCAGCAGCTCGTTGGTCAGCGGGTCGATTTCCGCCGCCGAGGGCGCCTGTCCTCTGGCAATGGCGTCCCGCACGGTGACATATTCCAGGTCTCTGAGGGCGAACTCCGCCTTTCGGTTGTTGCGCTTGATGGTGTGCTGGTTGGTCAGGGTGCCCCTGTGCAGCTCCAGATACAGCTCCCCATTGTAGGTGGAGGGGCTGACGATCCTCTGCTCCAGCTCCTGCATGAAACGGCTCACTGTGGTGTGGGAGGTCCTGGGCATGCCCTCCAGATCCCCCAGCCGCCTGGCCACTTCTATCATCCCGAACTCCGGGCCGCCGCCACCGTCCCCGAAGCCGTAGGAAATCAGGCGCATGTCCGACACTGCCCGCTCCTTTATGGTATTGCTCCCCTGATCCAGCAGGTTTTCCCTGAGCGTCTCCGGCCCCGGCCAGACATGGGTGCGGTTGAAGTGCACCAGCACCCTGGATCCGTCGATTCCTTTCCAGTAAAAGGTGTCGTAGGGGAAGACGTTGGTGTCGTTCCAGGCTATCTTCGTGGTGAGGAAATATTTCACCCCACAGCCCTGCATGATCTGGGGCAGAGAGGCGCTGTAGCCGAAAGTGTCCGGCAGCCAGAAAGCGTCGGAGGTATAGCCGAAATTCTCCCTGGTAAACTTCTGCCCCCAGACGAACTGCCGTATCATGTATTCGCCGGAGGGGATGTTGCAGTCGCACTCGATCCACACCCCGCCGTTGGGCTCATACCGGCCCTCCGCCACCCGCCTGCGGATGTCCTGGAACAGGTCCGGGTACATCCTTTTGATGATGTCGCTGTGATAGGCCGAGCTCTGCACG